>CAYIOA010000068.1:0-1521 GCA_964364885.1 Candidatus Woesearchaeota archaeon | reverse complement strand
AAGGCAGATGGAAACTATGTGTCCATGAAAGCGGAGCGATTAAAGAATTAACTCATCCTCTCTTTTTTGCTGGCTCTCGTCAATAAAGTCAGTCTATTTGATTTTTTATGATAGTGTCTTTTTCCAACTTGATATTCTGCAACAGCCTCTGGCAGCAATAATCTTCCGATGATGCTCAACTTGCTTTTAGCAACATAGCTCACAATTCTCTCTTCTCCTCTTTTCAAGCCTTCAAAGTCCCACACCAATCTAGTTCTCCCGTCGAGGCTTCTCTGAACTCTACTTGGCCTTAAGATTCCAAAGTCCTGGCTTGTAGATCCGATTAATCTAGGCATATAATCAATAATCTTTATCCTCTCGACAGTTTTGTTTCCTCTATTTTTCAGATGCAGAATTATTTTCACACCTTTAATCCCATCTCTGTCTTTAGTGACGTCAATAACTTTTTTTGCAAGAGAAATTTTAGTCTTCGTCAGATAAGTAACGATATAAGTAAGCACAGCAACAACAAGTAATATTAGCAAATAAGTTCCATAAGGCAGAGTTACTATAACATCTTTCCTGTCGCCAGGCTCAAGAGTAAAACTCCATATGGCAATATATTTCCCTCCAATTTTTTCAATGCTGTCCGGCTTGACATTAAATCTCGCAAGAATTTTTTCAGTTAAAGAAAGCTCCACTTTAACTTCCTCATTTGTATCCTCAGTTCCAGTATTCTCTTTTGTAATAACAATCCTCTTGTTGAAATTATTGCTTCTAAATATCTTCTCAGTAACTTCAGAATAAGGCGATAATGTTACAGTTTTATCATCTTTTCCAAGTATCTTATCCTCGGCCATGACGACGACATTGACCGTGTATTCTCCAAAGTCAACATCATCCTCGAACTCGAGCTGGAATTTCTCAACTCTTTTCTCATTAGCTTTCAAGTTAAAATTTTTTTCAAACGAAAACAAGTCGCTGTACAAGCTCACTCTGACATTATTAACTGCAAAATTATACAGGTTTTCAAGGCTGACTCTCGCGCTGCTTCCAAGCCTAGGATCTATTTTGTCTTCAATTATCAGCTCTGTTTTGATATTATCCTCTCCAAAAGGTACTATCTTAACTTCAAACGGAATTTCTTTTGAAAAAGTCTTATCTCTGCTCTCGACAAGGACAACAATCTTATAATCACCAGGCAACAAAAACTTCGTGGGTTGCAAATTCAGTCTAGTGCTCCTGCTAAACCCAGAATCAACACTCAATAAATAAGGATCAGCTGTTACTCTCCACTTCTCACTGTAAAAATTTTTAGCCACAAAGAAATCAATATTTTTCTGCACATTATTCATTATAACAATATCAAACTCAGCATAGCCATTCGCATCCATATTGTCCTTAACCTTTTTAACGCTCAGCTCAACATTCTTCGATTGGGCAAAAACAGAAACAGAAAACACGAAAAATACCAAAAATAGCAAACTTAACAATTTATTCATGCCAACAAATTAGCGAATTATATATTTAAATGTTTCTGAG
>CAYIOA010000067.1:0-1538 GCA_964364885.1 Candidatus Woesearchaeota archaeon | reverse complement strand
CTAAGAAAGATTCATTAAAATCTACAGAAAAACAACTAAAAGAGTTAACAAAATAGATTAATGGGATAAAATGTCATACATAACATACGGAAGACCAACTACAAAAAAAGCAATTAGTAATTTTAGGAGATTAAAGAAGAAAGATGGATTACTAGAGGCTTTGAAAGAGGATTGTTGGGTTACAAAATATAAACCAATCAACATGCCTGTTCTTAGAGAAATTTCCGAATTTAGTGCATATGTTTTATTTAAAGCAATAGAAAAATATCAAAATCTATTTGTCAAGGACTATATGGAGAGGGGAAGATGGATTAGTGATAATGAATTAGATGGTGGATTTTTTGACGTAATCTATTCTATCTCACCAGAAAAAATAGAAAGAGCAAGATTAAGCCAATTAGAAGAATAAATGACGAGATAAAATGAGAAAAATACGAATATTAATATTGATTCTATGTACTATTTTAGTTAGCTCTGCTTATGCTGAAGTAACTACAAATGACCCACATACATGGGAAACAGAAGCAGGGAAATTTTTGGTCTGCTCTGGAAGCAACAGCTATGTTGAGTTTAATAATGGAAATAGTGCATGCAGCTTCAGATATGGAGATAATGTTATTGCAAGTGTAAGAAATAATGAGTATAAACAACTAAGCGGATGCGGTTTGACAAGCAATGTTAATGCAAGACTTTATTTATGCATTTATCCAGATCCTTTTAATGCACCTGTTGTAACTGTTGATGAGCCTTATGTCTGGGAAAAAAGTAACGGTAATTTTGCTTTTTGTGATGGAACAAATATAGTTGATTCTAATAATGGCACTACAGCTTGTGGTACAAAATACAGCAGAAGCAGTGCTTCAAGTCTTTGTAATTCTTATAAAAGTCAAGAGATTGGATGTGGGATATTAGCAGAAGCAAGAATGTGCCAGTGTATTTTTCCTGATGGAGTAAGTGTACCTGAAAAAGCTATTTTTAGTGTAAATGATATAACACCAATAGTGCCAGCACCAGAGACACCAGCGCCTTCAAGTTCTTCAAGCTCAAGTTCAGGGGGCAGTTCAAGCAGAAATATAGCTGTAAATAGCTTATCAAAAAGAACAGAGCTTGAGGTTGATACTGTAAATGGTGTTGGGAGATATTTGGATTTAGGAAATAAGGGAACATTTGAATTCAAGGGAGAGAAACATACTATTTATGTAAAACAGATAAAAGAAGATAATATTGTTATAGTATTCGAGAGTAATCCTATTGAAGTAGAATTAAAAACAGGGGAGACAAAACAGATTGACATTAATACAGATGGAAAGAATGATTTGAATGTTAAATTAGTAAATATTTATAATGGTATGGCAGAAGTTTTGGTTAAAGAGATAACAGAAAAGAAAGTAGAGCTGCCTAAACAAGAAGAGACAAAAACAGAAGAGAAAAAGGGATTAGAAGGAGTCAGCGGCTCTGCTGTAAGCAAGCCCGGCGTGAGAAGTTATGCTATCGGAGCTACTTTGGTATTATTGGCTGGAATATTTGTTGTTTTAGTT
>CAYIOA010000066.1:0-1618 GCA_964364885.1 Candidatus Woesearchaeota archaeon | reverse complement strand
TCTTCAAGAATAGTCACGCCGTCATTGGTAATAGTAATGTTTCCTTGCGAGTCTACGAGCATCTTGTCCATTCCTTTTGGTCCGAGAGTTGTTTTAACAATATCTGCAACAACTCTTGCAGCTAAAATATTATTTCTCTGCGCCTCTCGCCCAATGGTTCTAGAAATATCTTCAGACATCACATATGGAGGATTATCATTCATAAAGTCAGCTTTAATCTAAAATTTTTAAAGATATATGTGTTTCATTAGATAGTTAAAAATTGCAGGAAAATATTGCTTGTGAATTTATTTTAGCTCTTCATTATTGAGCGCCGGTTCTATAAACTAATCAAGGTCACTTTAGAGTTTGGGGCGCTTGCAAAATTTGTTGCTGCCAAATAGAGGATATTTTCATCTGCGCACAGCTCGATGAGAGATCTCGTAGCTGTTCCGCCCAGTATTACCGCATATACTTTATTTTTTGAGCTGGTTATACTCTTTTGAATCTCCCTCAATCCTACTCTCTTTATTACATCAAAGTTTTTGTCTAATAAAAAAGCTGAGTTTTCCCCTCCGGACCTCTCGTAAATCTCTCTTAGCTTTTCTTTTGCATCCCCATTAAATTTGGACGGCTCTTCTTCTATCTTATAACTTTGATTTCCATTTGCGTTGAATAAAAATTCTTCTGCTGGAATCTTTTTCCTAAGAGACATTAATATTTCTTTCCCAGTTAGTTCCTCTACTTCCTTTCCTTCCGGGGCAATTGCTATGTATTTTACTCTCGCATTGTCAATAACATTCTTTGCTATCAGTTTGCCTCCTCTATCGCCGTCAATAAAAATGGTTATTTCTTTTTTGCGGCTTAGGTCTATTATTTCAGGAGGCAGTTTTGTTCCGTTCATTCCGATAACATTGTTAACCCTGTTCTTAAGGAGGTTGACAACGTCTGCCCGCCCTTCCACGACAATTATCTCCTCTCCAGAAATATCTCCTGCCGGGAGTTTCTCCTCCCCGTATTCCTGCATTTTTGCAGCTCGCGACTCTACTTTTAGAGATTCTGACATTTCTTTAAAACTTCCTGAGTCTTCAATGTTATCCAACAGCTTTTTTGCTCTTTCCATTATGTAATCGCGCTTACTTCCGCGCACGTCTTCTATTTTTGTTATCTCTATGCTTGCTTCTGTTGGCCCTATTCGGTCTATAGTCTCAAGAGCAGCTGCAACAAGTGTTGTTTCTGATTTGTCTAGCGTGCTTGGAACCATTATCTCGCCGATAGTTTTTCCATCAACTGTTTCTAATTCAACTTCAATTCTTCCTATTCTCCCTTCTTTTTGTAATTCCCGCATTTCTAAGTCTGAGCCTAAAAGACCTTCTGTCTGCCCAAAGATAGCTCCGATTACATCCGGCTTCTCTAAGGGCCCTTCTGCTTTGAATGAAGCATAAATCATGTATTTAATTGATACTGGACTTATTTTTGCCATATTATTTTTTAGACTGACGTCTATTACATTTTTTTATAGAAAGAAGCAATCCTACACGCGACTGGTGAATATGAAAGTTAATATTGATAATATCCTTCTTCCTACTTGTTTGGTGATGAATTGAGTATATTTAAAGCTTCCTGTTTGTTTGGTTAT
>CAYIOA010000065.1:0-1621 GCA_964364885.1 Candidatus Woesearchaeota archaeon | reverse complement strand
CCTTTTTCACTTACTTTTGCAGCGATTGTGCCTCCTGTGTGAAGGATAGAAATTATTTTCATGAAGTTTAGAAAATGATTTAGATATAAAAACATTATTATCTTTTTGAAAATATATGTTAAGAAATATTATTCTGTAAAATACATATCCTAAAATGACAGTATATTTAAACTACCTCTGGCTTGAGGAACATTAATTAAAAATAAACAAGAATTAGTTTGAGTTTTGGCGAACTCAAATTGGCGATTTCAATTGTCTTTGGCGAGACAATTTGTATTTGGCGTTTCTATAGTGTAGATTTTGGTAATTTCTATAAAAACTTAGAGAGTGTGAAGGCTAAGTTGTATATAAAGCTTTCTACTTTTGGGATAATAACAATCAAAAATAAAAAAACTACGGGGGAATAAAAAATGGAATTTATCGTGCAAAATGCTATAAGCGAGTCTTCTAAGCAAGGCAAATATTCTGACGTAACTGTTGGACAGGCTAATATCAAAGTCATTGGAGTTGGCGGAGCTGGTGGGAATATGGTTAACTGGCTTTATAAAAAAGGTGTTCAAGGAGCTGAAATCATTGCGGTTAATACTGACAAGCAGCACTTGGATGTACATAATGCTGATCGCAAGATCCTTATTGGAAGAGATGTCACTAGAGGTTTAGGTGCTGGTGGTTTCCCTCAGAAAGGATTGGAAGCAGCAAGGGAAAGTATGCAGGAGATAAAAGAAACTTTGAAAGATGCTGACATGGTGTTTGTCTGCGCTGGAGAAGGAGGAGGAACTGGAACTGGAGCTGCTCCTATTGTTGCAAAAATAGCTAAGGAAACTGGGGCTATTGTTATAGGAACTGTTACTATGCCATTCTCTCTTGAAAGAGCGAGAATTGATAAAGCTGAGTTTGGATTGCAGGAGTTAAGGCAGGTTTCTGACTCTGTTATTGTAATTGATAATAATAGATTGGTTTCAATTGCTGGAAACTTACCGATTCAACAGGCTTTTGCTGTTGCTAATGAGCTAATAAGTACTATGATCAGAGGCATTGTCGAAACTATTGCTGTCCCTAGCCTAGTCAACTTGGATTATGCAGATGTAAGAGCAATTATGAGTGACTGCGGAGTTTGCAGCATTGGAGTTGGAGAGTCAAATACAGAGCATAAAGTTGAAGAAGCTACTAGGAGGGCATTGACGAATCCTTTATTGGATATAAGTTATAAAGGAGCAACTGGTGCTTTGATCCATGTTGAAGGCGGAAGCGACCTAACTCTTGATGATGTAAGCAGGATTGGAGACATTGTAACTGAAAGCCTGGATAGAGATGCAAATGTTATCTGGGGTGCAAGAATCAATGAAGACATGAAAGGCAAGTTGAGAGTCATGACTATCATCGCTGGTGTTACCTCTCCATATATACTAGGCAAAGTAGACAATGTGGCAAGAGAGAGGGCTAGAAAAATCCAATTCAGCGAGGAGTTAGGGATTGATATAGTTTAATGTTTCCAAGGGCACCTACTTGGCTTCTTTTAACCCCCTATAGCTTTTGGTGCCCTTTTTTTCTATTTATTTTTTTGCAATAGGCTTATAAGATTTTATTCTTTTGGAGACTTTAATGACAATTATTATTGCTG
>CAYIOA010000064.1:0-1702 GCA_964364885.1 Candidatus Woesearchaeota archaeon | reverse complement strand
CCAACATAAGGATTTCTCATAACTCCTCCACTCGAGGATCTCCAGATTCCTTTATCAGAATATAATCCTCCCTCAAAACAACCTATTTCCATTGTACAATCTTTTCCAGATAAACAACATCCTGGCTGAGTATCAACACCATTAACATAACTTATAGGTTGATTGCATTTAGAATTATCAAAACAATCCACTACACCGTTATTACCGCAACCATTTCCGAAATACCCATCTTTTACCCAGGGAGCATTTGCCATACAATCTTTATAATCTCCAACAAAAAATTGCAGATTTGCATTACCAATTAATACACTATTAAATTCAACAGATTGCATAGAGCCTTGAGGATTATTCCCCCAAGCACCATATTCATCTCCTAAACAAGGAACTGTGTGTAATAACTCATGAATATTACCATTCTGTAAATTAGGGTAATCACCACCAAGGCAAGTGCTCTCAGAATCAATACAATCAAATAAAGTAACATAATATCTTCCATAACTAGCATAAGGATATCCAACACCATTACCTTGACCGGGGTAAATAAAAACAGGAATAACTCTATTAGGTAACATATCTTGACAAACAGAAACTAAATCAAAATTATAAAGTTCATTCCAAACAGTTTGAGGATCTTTCGAACTAAATGGTTTAGTAGAAGGAACATACCAAAAATTAAATCTATTTTGATTATTTTTAAAAACAGGGATTTGCATAAAACCATCACTAAGCGTTTGAATCTTTGAGGTTCCATCTAAATTGATAACTCTCTTAGCTGCAGCCTTCAAATCATCTGTATTTTTAAAACCATTACCAATAAAAACAAGATTAAATGTATTGGCATCTGATTTAACATTTGTTCCATCGTAAACCTCATTACAGGAAGGTTCAAAAACTCCTGGAGAAATACCAGCACCACTAGAACAAAATTTGCCATCTCTGGTACAATCATAATTAACACCAATTGCAGCTCCTTTTAAGGTAGTCTGGTTACAAGTTATATCAGTTGTAACTGTTCCCTTGACATAATAGTTTCTTCCTCCATCTGTATCAGTACACAAGGAAGCAAGCAAAACCCATTGTTTGTAATAATTATAAATCAAAACTCCTGCAAGAATTAAAATAACAACGATTGCTATGATTATCGCTAATTTCTTTCTCACCATTTTTTTAATTTTCATTAAAATACTAAGGAAGTAGGATATATAAAATTAATTAAATCCTAAATTTCTTTCAATCAAATGGAAAACATAGCCATTGTATACATGGTCGCTGGACTTTCAAGCAGGTTTGGAGGAAAGATAAAACAATTTGCTGAAGTCGGCCTGCAAGGAGAGACTTTAATGGAAGTTTCCTTAAACCAGGCTCTTCCAGCAGGATTCACTAAAATTATTTTTATAGTTGGAGAAAAAACAGAGATTCCATTTAAAGAAAAATTCGGAGATAATTATAATGGAATTCCAGTTTATTATGCTCTGCAAAAGTATGATTCTAAGATAAGAAAAAAACCATGGGGAACAATGGATTCTTTATGCAGTGCAAAAGAATTGATAGATTGTCCTTTTGTCGTTTGTAATGGGGATGATTTATACGGAAAAGAACCATTCAATATACTTGTCAGACATTTGAAGAAAAAATCAACAAATGCTACAATAGGTTACAAACTTGGAGATGTTCTTCCAGAAGAGGGAGAAGTAAACAGAGG
>CAYIOA010000063.1:0-1807 GCA_964364885.1 Candidatus Woesearchaeota archaeon | reverse complement strand
CTTCTTTTAGGAAAATATTTAAACGTTTGAATTCTTTATTATTGATATGAAAAAAGAGGATTTAGAAAAGATTAGCATTTTCGCTGTTATTGCTGCATCCTTTCTTTTGATATTTTTATTCTTAAAACCTGAGATTACTGGGTTAGCTGTTTTTACTCCCGGTTATTATAACTGGACTTTTGAGAGTGATAATTATGTTTATGATAATAGCTTAATATTAATAGAAAATAATTCTGCAAGATTAAAGATACAGAGCCAGCAGTACAGCTGGACAACAAGCAATTCCTCTGTTATTTATGTTTCTTATGCTGAATATGACGGAGAGGACAAGACATACAAGGTAAATACCAGCGACAGCAACAAGCAGAAGGTAAAAAGCCATATGCTTAATGTTGTTTTTAATGAAAACATAGAAAGCGGGGATATATTAAGCCTTTATGTAGGTGGAAATGAGGACAGCAATGTTTTTGTCTGCGAGTACAATGTTTCATGCAACGGAACATATGGAAGCTTTTTCTTTGATGACAATGGGTGGGGAGATAAGTGGTACAACGTAACATTAAACAATCTGGACACTAACCGCATTGGAATACGTGTTGACAATGAGATTGATATAAATTACTTGAAGATTACAAGGGAATGGCAAGAGGAAAATATCGGATACAATATGAGCTATCCTGAGAGCGCTAGTTTAGAAACACAGGTATTTGAATTGCCAACTATAAATCAGTTAAATTTATTTTCCAAGAATGATGAACTTAATGGACAGAATATCAAATATTATTATTACAATGGAAACTGGAATGAGATTCCTGCAAATGGAAGTTTGCCTGAACTAGAGCAGATTAAATTAAAGGCTGAATTTTTTAGCAATAAGATAGATACACCTATTTTGTACAACATGGTTTTGAGCTATAATTACTGCACTGAGAACTGGGAATGCTCTGAATGGAGTGCATGTCAGGAGAATGGAGCCAAAATTAGAAGTTGTATAGACAAGAATGAGTGCGGAAGTCTTGCTAACAAACCAAGAGGGATAGAAAGCTGTGATTATTTTGCCGGATATTATGATATTGAGAATAACAAAAAAATTTCTTTAAAAAATAATGAAAATACAGTAATAAATGCAAGCGAGGTTATTATTGATTTAGTAAGCAACAGTGATTTGGTTGATGTCAATGTAAATATAGACAAAAACCTTGAAAATCTAACAGAGGTTGATGGAAAGAAAATTGTCAGCAATGTAAACATCAGCTTAGATGATAGTAATGATAAAATTGAGTCAGGAGTTATCAGGCTTTATTACACTGATGAGTATTTAGCTGAAAACAATATTAATGAGGACAGCTTAAAGATTTATTATTACAATGGAAACTGGGAGGAATTAAATTCAACTGTCAATAAAGATGAGAATTATGTCTATGCCAATGTTGAGCACTTTAGTGTTTATGGTATTTTAGGAGATATAAAACAGAGTGAAAGTTCTCCAAGCAGTTCTTCGGGAAGTTCTGGCAGTTCATCTGGAGGTCATAGTTCAACGAACAGCGTAATTGTTAATCAAGCTATGCCTACAGAAATAAAAGAAGTTCCAAAAAAAGAAATAATTGATGGAAATGCTGAAACAATTGTTGGGGAAAATAATGTTCAAGAAGTAAATGGAAATACTTTTGATAGTCTGACTGGTCTGGTTGTTTATAATGCCCAGAAAGCCCCTGTAAGTGTACCTGTTGGTTTAGGTCTTTTAACACTAATAATTCTTTTCTTTTTAAGGGTTGCAAAATTCAACAGAAAAAAATAAAGAGATAAA
>CAYIOA010000062.1:0-1985 GCA_964364885.1 Candidatus Woesearchaeota archaeon | reverse complement strand
ACAGAAATGAATGATTTTTGCACTTCATTAGGAGACTGTGGAGCATTTATTAATTATATTGGAGAACATAGCAGCGACGGATATAATGTTAAAGGAGCGCCTTTTATAACTTCTGAAAAATTAGGTTATTCAAAATACGCTAATGTTGTGTCTGAACCTGCTCCTCCTGGAGATTATGCTTTTTTTGAAACACTAAATCCAGAACTACTTCCTGCAGCTAACAGAGAAGGAAATGTAACAGGAAACTTAAGTGCTTTTGAGCAAGAGCTTTCAGCAGCAGCTGGAGCATATGGAAGTCCATTATTATTAGAAATATTAAAACAAAACGCAGATAATGCATCTAGTCTTGAGGATTTAGCAAGTTTATCTTTAGGAACCATAGGATATTCTAGATTTACAGGAGCTATATCTAGTGCAAAATCAGGAATTCTTGCTCAGATAAAAACAAAAGATGTACAGGGGGAACAGCCAAAAGATTTTTCTCAGATAGCTGCTATGATTGCAGGACTTATCGGATATTTGATAGGAGGAATGATTGGTGCATTAATTGGTGCATTATTAGGCGCATTACTTGGAATGTTGCTTGGTGGTGGTTGTGTTGTTGTACACAAACAGATTCAATTTACTTGTAATGCCTGGCAGCCTCCTGATAAAGGAGATAAATGTAATCAGTGTAATAAATTAGGAGTTCCTTGCACAGAATACAGATGTGAGAGTTTAGGCCAGTCATGTCAATTAATTAATAAAGGAAGTGGAAATGAATTATGCATCAGCAAAGCTGTTAATGAAAGTTTTCCTATAATCAGTCCTTTTGAAACAGCTATTTCAAAAGGCTACAAATATAACAATGTTAATAAAAATGGATTTGAAGTTGTTAATGCAACTGACAGTGGATGTTTAGAACCATATACTCCAGTTGATATCGGAATTAAAGTAGAGCCGTTTGCAAAATGTAGAATAGGAACAAATCCAGAGGAAGGTTATCAAGAGATGTCTGATGCCTTTGGACCAAAAGGAAATTACATTCTTCCAGTTCATTTAATGAAATTATTTTTTCCTAGCCCAGAAGCTTTTAAAAATGTTTATAATTTATCTGAAGATCAAATTAGAGAATTAGGAAAAAATAATCTTTATGTAAAATGCAAAACAGCTGGTGGAAAGGTTAATCCAGAACCTTATACTATTAAAACTTGTATAAGACCTGGTCCTGATTTAACTCCACCAAGAATTACAGTTACAATCCCATTAACTGGTAGTTATATTGGCTATAATACCACTCAAAAAGAAGTTATTGTTTATGTTAATGAACCAAGCGAATGTAAATGGAGCTTAGAAAATAAAAATTTTGAGAATATGGAAAATCAGATGACTTGTGAAACAAATCCTCTATTGTATGGATTATACGGTTTGCCTTGTAATGTTACTCTTCCAGCTAATAATAATAAATTTTACTTCAAATGCAGGGATTTATCTGAAAATAAAAACACAATGACAGAGAGTTATGTTTTTGAATTTAAACTTTCTTCCTCGCCACTTTTGATTAATGAAGTAGTGCCAAGAAATGGAGAAAAAATTACCTCTAGCGTTGAACCAGTTGGTGTTAAATTAAGAATAAGGACCTCGGGGGGTGCAAAAAATGGAGAATCTGTATGTAGGTGGGAAGGAAACGGAATTTATGGAGATTATTTTTCTTATAGTAATACAAATGGCTCTAATGTTCATGAATACCAGTTAACCAGTTTAGTTCAAGGAGAGCATGACATTAAATTTATTTGTGAAGATATTGCTGGAAATAAAGCAGAAAACTCAACTAAATTTGAAGTTAAAATAGATAAATTTGGTCCTAAAATAACAAGAATTTATTATGATAATGGATTAAAAGTAGTAACGTCTGAAAAATCTGAATGCAGGTATAGTTTTGATAGAGATTTTATTTTTGAAAATTCTACTAGAATGGGTACTGATGGAATAAGTCATTTTGCAGG
>CAYIOA010000061.1:0-2185 GCA_964364885.1 Candidatus Woesearchaeota archaeon | reverse complement strand
TCAATCATATAATCTACTTTTTCTTGGTCTATAAACTGATTGTTCGGAAGATACAAGCCAAGATAATGTATTTTGTCAGCCATTGGAATTGTAAAATCTGCTTTCATCGCCCCCTTGCTGAAAACAGGCTGTCTTAATAAATTTCCAGCAACAATTGGCCTGCATTCTATATTCTGATTATTTAATTCTCTTAAAATATAATCTCTTTCTGATTTGTCTCTGAATAAAACCGCAAGAGAAAAAGAGCTGGTTTCTTCTAAATTGACTTTCTGGCATTCTATGCCAAGAGCTGAAATTTTATTTAAAAAATATCTATGATTATCAACTCTTTTTTTTATTATATTATCTAACTTTTTTAACTGCACTAGTCCAATAGCAGCATTAACATCTGTGCTTCTTAAATTATATCCGAGCATATCAAAGAGAAAGTCGTTATTTTCAAAAAGATAATATTTTCCTAGCCTTAAACTCTTTCTAACCCACCCATGAGATCTCATTGACCTTAGAATATCCCAAATCTCTAGCTCATTTGTTAAAATCATCCCGCCTTCTATAGTAGTTATATGGTGTCCAAAGTAAAAACTAAAACTTGACATAATACCAAAATTACCTACCTTAATCTCATTGCATTTTGCACCCAGACTTTCACAGCAATCTTCAATCAATATCAAATTATTATCTTCACAGAATTTTTTTATTTCCTGGATTTTTGCAGGCTGTCCCAAGAGATGAACAACAAATATCGCTTTAGTCTTGTTAGTTTTCATCTTTTTTATAGAGTCCAAGCTGATATTAAAACTCTCATCAACATCACAAAAAACAGGAACAAGGTTATTTTGTATAATCGGATAAACTGTTGTAGGCCAGGTTACACTCGGAACCAAAATTTCATCACCATCTTTTAATCCAAATTTTTCTTTAAGAATAGAAATCATTAAGAGATTAGCACTGCTCCCGCTATTAACCATAACGCCATACTTCGAGCTATTCCATTCTGCAAATTTTTTTTCAAACTCTTCTACAAGCTCGCCTTGAGTATAATTTCCACTTTTCAAGCAATTATTTACAGCAATTATTTCTTCTTCAGTGAAAGAATCTTCCATTAGTTTGATTTTCATCATGAGCCAAGAAAGAATTTTTATTTACATCTTCATTATAATGCTTATTCTCTTCATTTTTTGAGCCGTACAGCTCTCTTCTGACAAGTTTTAAATCTTCCAGAATCATTTCTTTTACTAATTCTTTAAATCTTATTTTTGGCATCCATCCTAAAATTCCTCTTGCCTTTGATGCATCTCCTAATAAAATATCAACTTCAGCAGGCCTGAAATATCTTGAGTCTATCTTAACTATTGGTTTTCCATTGTCTTTCCTGATATACTCTTCTTCTATACCTTTTTTCCCATTGCTCTCTGCTTCAATTCCAATTATTTTAAACGCCTCTTCTAAAAATTCTCTTACAGAATGAGTCTCTCCTGTTGCTATGACATAATCGTCAGGAATATTTTGCTGTAATATTCTCCACATAGCTTCTACATAATCCTTAGCATGTCCCCAGTCTCTTTTAGCTTCTAAATTTCCTAAATATATACACTCTTGAACCCCCTCTTTAATTTTTGCTAATCCATTTGTTATTTTTTTTGTTACAAAAGTTCCTGCACGTCTACTAGATTCATGATTAAAAAGCACCCCATTGCATGCAAAAAGATTATAACTCTCTCTGTAATTTTTTGTTATCCAGTATGCAAAAACTTTTGAGCATCCATAAGGGCTTCTTGGATAAAAGGGAGTAGTCTCTCTTTGAGGGATTTCTAAAGCTTTTCCAAACATCTCGCTTGACGCTGCCTGATAATATTTTGCTGTTGGGCAGTGCCTTCTCAATGCTTCTAAAACTCTCAATGCACCTAAAGCAACAATGTCTGCTGTATATTCAGGAACATCAAAACTAACTCTAACATGGCTCTGTGCTCCTAAATTATAAACTTCATCCGGCATAACTTCTGTTATTATCTGGCTAATGCAGCTGCTGTCAGCTAAATCTCCATAAATGAGATGTATATTTTTTCTTCCAATTTTATGAATCTCTTCAAATAAATGGTCTATTCTTCCAGTATGAAAAGAACTGCTTCTTCTTATAATTCCATAAACTTCATAACCTTTTTCAAGCAAGAATTCTGCAAGATAA
>CAYIOA010000060.1:0-2388 GCA_964364885.1 Candidatus Woesearchaeota archaeon | reverse complement strand
CTAAATCCGAATCCTTCAACAACTGACGTAATATTTACCTTTATTGCCAAAGACAGAAACAAAGCAGACGATCTTGTTGACAGCACAGCATCCGCTTCTTTCACATCGCTAGGAGAGCCAACAAGAACAGGAGCCTGCTCTTTCCTCTCCCAATCAGGAAGCCAGCAAAAAACTTATCAATGTACTGTAACAATGAGCCATTACGATAAAGCAGGGCTATGGACAGTCAGCGTATCTGTTCAGGACTCTTCAGGAACCCAAGCATCGCTATCAAGCACATTAACACTAAATCTTCTAAGAGATATCTCAATAAACCCAACAACATTAAACTTCCCGACAGTTGTGCAGGGAGACATTGATATTCTCTCATCAGCAAACACTCAAATAACAAACAACGGAAATTTTGTAGTTCCGACAAACGGAAATCTCGAAATAGTCGCGTCTAATCTCGTTGGCGAAACAAACAATTTAGAGAATATACCTGCTTCAAACATAAAAGCAAGCGGATTATCAGGCGCAGCAAATGTCTGCTCAACAGGCAGCACGCTCTCTCACGGACTAGCAGTTCCTATAACAAATGCAAATCTCCAAAGAGGAACTTCTGGCTCAAACATAGAAGACATAACATACTGTCTGACATTAGTTCCAACCTCCATTAGCACGCAATTCTATTCTGCAACAGGAGGCAACGCATGGACAATAAGAATATAATAATAATCGCTCTGGTTACAGCTCTTCTGATACCGAACATACAAGCATTAGGAATTAGCTCGCCATACTGGGAGGGCAATCCTCTAGAAATGCAGCCGGGACAAACTAAAGAAATATCATTTGCCCTAACAAACAGCATTAAAGAAGAAACAGATGCAAGAGCAATAATATCTCTCACAGAAGGAAGCGAAATAGCAGAAATTGTAGGAAACAAAGAATACCTCATTCCAGTCGGCTCAAGCAACCAAAAAGTAAACTTAAAAATAACAATTCCTAAAGAGTCTCAAATAGGCGCAACTTACAACGTAAAGCTGTCGCTCTCTTCAGTTCCAGAAAATAAAACAGCAAACATTCAAATAGGTCTAAACTACGATGTTAGTTTCCCTGTAAAAATTGTAGCAGAATCCCCGCAAAAAACAGAAGATATAACTCAAACAGGAGAAAAACCAAGAAATGTTATTTTAATTATCTCAATTATCCTACTGCTGTTAGCAGTTATAATTCTTATTGTATATTTAATTTCCAAAAGAAAGAATAATAAATATTTAAACAGCAAACAAACACCAGCTAAATGAGAAAGATTATAATTCTCTTACTTATTTTATTCTTGACTGCCGCAACCCCTGCTTTGGATTTCAGCCCTGAAGAAAAAACAGATGTATCTATTCTAATAGATTCAAAATTTCCCATAGTAAAAATTATAAGCCCGGAGAATACAATCTACTTTACTAATTCACAAATACTTCTTAGTTTTTCAATAATAGACGAATCTCTTAACGCAATATGGTTCTCTATAAATGACATCAAGAACATAACAATAGATTCCCCGGTATATTTAGAGCTTCCTGAAGGAGAATATAAGTTAACCTTGTACGCCAACGACAGCTTAAAAAGAGTTAACTCTTCTGATGTGCATTTCAGCGTATTAAGCACCGGAACTGCTGCAGATAGCAGCGCCTCATATTCTTCAAGTAGTTCTGACGGAACAGAAACACTCCGCAAAATAAACATAACAAGTCTCGATATACCCGAAAAAGAAACCAGCCCAGAAAAAAAAACAATCAAGCAGGAAGAAACTCCCGAAGAGCAGAAAGAATTAGAAAAAAACAGTAACATAAAGCTCAAGGCAATCCTTGCTGTAATAATAGTTGTCGTCATGTACTTGATGTTTAAATACCTAAAAAAACCAAAGATACCACAATCGCATTAAATATATAAAACAGATTTTCTTAGAAATCATAAGATGGAAAAAAGAGGACTGACTGAAAAAGAAGCAGAAAAAAAACTTCAGGCTCATGGATTTAACGAAATAAAAGAGAGCTTGATAATATCTCCTGTAAAGATACTTTTTAGGCAGATCAGGAAAAACTACATTATTTACTTGCTCTTTATTGCTGTTGTCCTTTCTTTTTTCGTCAATAAATCTCTAACAGCTTATACAATACTTGCAGTTATTTTTGTTATCATCCTTACAGGATTTATCCAGGAGTACAGGGCAGAAAAAGCAATTAAATCTTTAAAAGGAATGATTATGCCTGTTTCAATTGTTATAAGAGAAGGCGAAGAAAAAGAGATTCTTTCAAAAGAAATAGTTCCAGGAGATGTTATTTTATTAAGAAATGGTGAAAAAATTCCCGCTGACTGTATTGTTATTGAAGAAAAAGAGCTTTTGGTTAA
>CAYIOA010000059.1:0-2388 GCA_964364885.1 Candidatus Woesearchaeota archaeon | reverse complement strand
ATTGTGGTTATTGGTGTTTCTAGAAACCCGAACAAAGTAGGCCATGTTCTTTATAGAAACTTAGTAGATGGTGATTTCCCTGGAGAAATATTTATTGTGAATAAAGAAGCTGAAACTGTACTAAATAAAAAAAGCTACAAATCAGTTACGCAAATAAGAGAGAAAATAGATTTGGGCATAATCGCTGTCCCTGCGAAATATGTTTTAGATGTTGTTGCTGATTGCAATAAGAAAGGAATTAAAGATTTGGTGATTATTACTTCTGGATTTAGCGAGATTGGCAATAATGAACTCGAAAATAAACTAGCGACTTATCTGAAGACTAATAATATGAGAATGATTGGAGTGAATGGTTTGGGAATATTTGATGCCCGTGCAAAAATAGATTCCATATTTCTTCCTAGATACAGAATGGAGAGGCCTAAAGCTGGCGGCATAAGTTTTGTTACACAAAGCGGCGCAGTAGGCAGCACAGTGCTTGACTTGGCTACAAAAAGAGGACATAACTTTGCTAAGTTTGTTAGCTATGGCAATGGAACTGTTATAGACGAGAGCGATATAATAGAATATCTCGTCAAGGATAAGTATACTAACGTAATTTGCTTGTATCTAGAGGCTGTTAAAGATGGTAGCAAGTTTATAAGAGTGATGAGAGAGGCATGTAAGAAAAAACCAGTTATTGTTTTGAAGGGCGGACTAACTCCAGAAGGAACAAAGGCGACTTTGAGTCATACAGGAAGCCTTGCAGGCGATGCAGAGGTTTATTTGGGAATATTTAAGCAAGTTGGACTTATAAGGGCTGAGAACCTGGAGCAAATGCTTAATTTTGCAGCAATTTTTGAGAAGAGTATAAGGCCAAAAGGAAATAGAGTTCAAGTAATAACAAACGGCGGTGGGTTTGGAATATTAAGCGCAGATGCTATTGCCACGGATAAAAAGTTAAAGTTGGCTGAATTATCCGCTTTGACAGTTAAGACACTGAAGTTAAAATTTCCAGACATTGTAATTGTGAACAACCCTATGGATTTGGTTGGGGATGCAACGACAAGAAGATACAGGATCGCTCTTGAATATTGCATGGCTGACACGAATATCGATATAATTTTATTAATTGTTTTGTATCAAACACCAATGCTATCTACGGATGTTGTCGATATTATTACAGAGTACAATCACTACAATAAAAAACCTATAATTGTTGTTTCAACAGGCGGAGAATTTACAGAAATTTTAAGAGAAGCATTAGCAAAAAATAATGTCGTTACATTCACTTTTCCTGAAGAAGCTGTGAAAGCAATTAGTGCGCTGGTGCAATATTATGTGAAAGATAAATTATTTCGTTTGACAAAATAATTTTTATAAATTTCTTTTGCCGGGCATTAACTTTGTTGAAAATTACAAAAACAAAACATTTATAAACTATAAAGTATGTAATTTGTTATATGTTTTGTAAAAATATTTTACGAAACATTATGTTGAAGACGATTTGACAGAGCTTTTTCTAAGGAATTTAAAATTCTTTAGAATTGTTTTGTTGAATTGTTTCTCAATCAGTAAGGAGGAAAAATGAAGCGAAGAACTTCAAAAGTTGGTCACAAGTCTGCTAAACAAACTAGCAGAAAGAGATCAGCTTCCAGAGCTACTAGACGTAAGAGAAGGTAGTTCTAGAATCAGCGGGGCTACAACGCCTCGCATTTTTTCTAAAAATAAGCTTTTATCAAAGAATTGAAAATTTTTTCTTTCTGATCTTCTTCATTTCATATGCAATCCATGCTTTAACAACTGCGGGATGCATTTGCTCTAATTTTTGCAAGATGAGATCTCTAATCTCAGCAGTCGTTATTTCGTCAAAAGAATCTAGGTAAGGCATGATTTCTTCTAAAGTTTTTCTTATGACTGTTTCCTGGATCTTTTTTGGTAGATACGCTTGCTTTGTTGCATAACCTATAGACTTTTTAATCTTTTTTACATTAAATTTTTCTTTTTTTCCGCTCTTTTTTATTACTTTCTTTGCCATGTTTATTTCACTAATCTTGTCTTGATGATTTAAAAATTAATTTATTACCCAAGCTAAAGATTACGTATACGATTAATACAAATTGTATAAACTCTGAAAGACTGTATTCTAGATTAGAAGGTACACTAATCCACCAATTGTATGCATAAAAAAACATTACAAATGCTAATGTAAATGTAATGTTCTCTTTATTAGGTTTAAATGCATTTATCCAGCTACTGCTTGTTCTCTTTTTCATTCCATTTATGGTAGAGATGCATGGCAGTCTAATGTCTTGGCATCATTTTTTATCTTCTCTTCTTGCCACGAGCCATTTTGGCTTCGCAGACGTTGCCTTTGCCATCTACATAATAAAGGAAACCTTTCTTTCT
>CAYIOA010000058.1:0-2516 GCA_964364885.1 Candidatus Woesearchaeota archaeon | reverse complement strand
AGGTGCGAGTTATTACGATTATGACTGGTGTCAAGTCGCCTTATGTTCTTGGAAGGGAGATAGACTCCGGCATGGGCAATAGGGGCGGCAAGGCGTCAGAAATGTCTGATTTAGGCATTGAAGTATTCAGATAATTAAAAGGATTGGAGGACCCGATGTTTTTTGTTTTTGTTTCCTCTTTTTTTATTTTTTGGCAAGATATTTATACTTTGGATTGTTGTTTGAATTATGGTTGATTTACATAGTAGAGTAACTGAGCTTGAGAGAACTGAAACTGCGCGACTGAAGAGAATTGATAATTCTTTGAGAAAGATTAGTTATCAGGGCGGAATTCCTTTGAATGGTAGAGTAGAAGTTTGTGATGATGCAGGAGTTATAGTTTATAGAGACAGAAAAACTGGCGAAGAGAGACATTATTTAGTTGTTGATTAATTGGTTTGATTTTTCTAAAGAAGATTTTTAAATAGTTTTCAGGATTTGCATGGTTGAGGATAGAGTTAGGGAGATGACTGCGGGGGATTTGTGGGGGGAGATAAAGAAGACTTTTATACAGCGAACATGTTGATAAAAAATGAGAAAGAAGGCGCTTGTGTTTATAACTGACGGCAGGAGATTTCTGGCTTTGAGGAATAATCCTGATGAGCCAGAGAAGCACGGAGGAGACTTTTGGTTTACTGTAACTGGGGGAGTTGAAGATGGCGAGAGTTACGAAGATGCTGTGAAAAGAGAGATAAAGGAAGAAACAAATCTGGATGTAAAAGAAATAATCAATATGAACTGGGGATGCATGTATAAACATCTTGGTGTGGAAAATGAAGAGCATTATTATCTTGTATTTGTTTCTCCTGGGAAAATTAAGCTTTCTGTTGAACATATTGCATATGAATGGCTTTCTTTTGAGCAGTTTTTGAATAAGATTGCTTGGAAGGGAAATAAGAAAGAATTAAAGAGGATTTTGAAAGACGCTTTAGACAGAAATGTTAATACATGGAAGATTATTGATGATTTTATTAATCACAAAAGAATTATTTATATTCAGGAGAGAAAATATGTTATTGCTTGGTATATGGTTGACGACTTTTCAAAACTGCCTAAAGATAAAGTGAAAGGAGTTTATTGCGTTCCATTTGATAGTGCTGGAAGAATACTGATAGTTGATGTGCACAGAAAAAACAGTTGGGCTATTCCTGGAGGGGAAGTTGAGGGAAATGAAGAGTATTTTGAAACGCTTAGACGAGAATGCTTGGAAGAAGCTGACATGGAAATTAAAGATATGAATCCTTTAGGGTATATTGAGGTTATTGAAACTGATGAAGCTGGAAATGAGAGCAAAATTTACAGGATAAGGTATTTTGCGCGAATAAAGAAACTGAATAAGCAGACGGTTGATGTTGCAACAGGAGTTATTCCTTTTAGGAAGCTCATAAAGCCGAAGGATTTTTTGTATTATTGCCCGTGGGGTTTTCAAGGCGATGAAATGATTGAGAAAGCGACGAAGATGTTTGAGGAAGATTTTTATATAAACAAGCCATTCTTGAAACTGTGAAACCTAAATATGTTTATCATGGTTCAATAACTTCTGGTATAAAAGAATTAGATCCTCGGAAGAGATATACTCCTGGAGTTTTGGGGAAAGATGTGCGAGCTGCGATTTACGCCGCTGCCAATCCTGTTTATGCAGCAGCTCATGGATTTCCTTGGGGCTCAAGCGAAGGCTTTGACGTCTATGAAAATAAAGGAATTGTAACTCTTGTTGTGCCGAAAAGGCATCGGAAAAGATTGAACCAGCCAGTTTTTATTTATAAACTTCCGGGAAAATATTTTAAATTATTAGTAAATGACTCGCCAAAAACTCAGATTTATATTTCTTATAAGAAAGTTAAGCCTGTTGATGTTTTTTCTTTTGATAGTGTGACTGAAGCTATTAAATATTATAAGGGCAAGATTAAATTTGTTTAAGAGTGCGGGGTTTGTAGGGCTGTGAACGGAGTGGGGAGATGAAAGATTATAGATTTTTGTAATTATAAATCATGTCCGATACCATAATAAGTTGATGGATCTTTATGTGGGTAGGCGACTGGTTTCTTTTTTTCATCCCATTTTTCCCAGAAGATTTTATTTTCTAATGCTGTTTTTCTTGTTGGCTTTTTTATTTTATTTTTTGGATATCCTAAGGCAATGAGCGCTTCTATTTCCCAATTGTCTGGGATTTCGAAATGCGCTTTTATTGCATTGTCTGCGAATGCGCCTATCCAACAAGAGCCGATGCCTAATTCTGTCAGACGGAGGAGAATATTTTCTATTGCCGCGCCTGCTTGTTGTTTTGCGTATTTTTTTCCGCGTTCGTCGTATAATTGCTCTAACTTTTGTTGTTCGGAGCAGACGATGATTATCCAGCTTGCGTCGGCTATCCAATATTGCTGTGCGTGTTCTGCTAAGAGTTGTTTTTTTTCTTCGCCACTTACTAGGATAAATTTTAAGTGGTTTATGTTGCCTGCGAAGGGCGCGTGATTTGC
>CAYIOA010000057.1:0-2748 GCA_964364885.1 Candidatus Woesearchaeota archaeon | reverse complement strand
TTTATTCTTCTTTGCCGGAATTTTCAAATAACGCATCGCATTTTTTATTTCTGCAGTATATGTTGTATATGTGGCTTGAAGGAGGTTCTTTTATTCCTTTGAGTTTCATTCCTAAAATGAAGCCGAAATATCTGATTTTATACTCTCTTTCCCCGCATTTCTCGCAGTGATATATCAACTGCCCGCAGTTTTTACATATATACTCTTCATAGGAGCCGTTGTACTTTATGCTTTTTATTCTTTCAAAAGCGTGTTTTCCTGGAATGTCTGTTATTTTTTTAAAACAACTGGCAGAAAACCGTGAGCTGTTTGTTTCTTTTAGTTCTTCATCAGAAAGGCAATCTTCAATTGGCATAAACAATATAAGCCAGGAAGTATTTATCTTTATGGGATATGGATAATATATTTTATTGAGCAGTATTTTTTCTTTGCCTGTATTCCTCAAGACGTTTCTTGTTAATCTCGCATTCCGGGTTGAAGCAGAATTCCCAGGGGCGCTTGCCTTTTTTTATTGATAGAAGTTTGGGAAATAAGCAGGATTCACATTGCTTTTCTGACTTTTTTATTAGGGCATTTGGAGGGAGAGAGAATGTTTGAGTGCATTGCGGGTAGCCAGAGCAGGCGACAAACGAGCGTTTTGTTTTATTTGAATATATTAGCCTTAGATTTCCGTTCTTGCATCTTGGACAGAGCATAATTGTGTTATTTTGCGTCTGTACTTCTCTTAGTCCTTCTATTCCTTTTAGAATATATTTTCCTATTTCTATTTCCTTGACTTTGAACTCTTTTGATATGTCTGTGATGAGCCTTTTTGCTTTGTTTATTACATCATTCTCTTTTTCTTTTAAATTGTCTTTTGCGCTTTGTATTTTCTCCATTTCTTCTTCTAACTGCCTTGTTAGATTTTCGTCTATGATTATTGGAGAGTATTTTTCCAGAGATTCAATAAGCTTGACTCCAAGAGGAGTTGCTTTAATGCTTTGGCCGTCTAAATACCCCCGGTCATAAAGAGTTTCGATAATCATAGAGCGGGTGGCTTTTGTGCCGAGATTTTTTCTTTCTAGTATTGTTATCAACGACGCGGGGGTAAATCGTTTCGGGGGCTGTGTTTCTTTTTCAAGGGATTTTATTTCATCTATTTCAACTAGGTCGTTTAAAACAGGGATTTCTTTTTCTTCAAGTATTGCCGGATAAACACTTGTCCAGCCCTTTTCCAGGACTTTAAGACCTGATGCAGTGAATGTGATTTCAGGATTATTTTTTGATTTTATAACAGTCCTTCTATTTGCTGTTATTGCGTCCTGCGAGAAGACGGAAATAAATCTTTTTACTATTAAGTCGTATACTTTTTTATCGTTATCCTTTAATTTTGCAAATTCTCCTGTTGGATATATGGAAGGATGTGCCGGGTCTGATTTTTTTCCTTCTATTGGTTTTTCTCTGGTTGCTTGTTTTGCTTCTGGAAAATTCTTTTCGAGCTCTTTTAAGATTTTCTTCGGCTCAATTGAGAATGGAATTTTTTGAGAGGAGGTTCTTGGGTAGGAGATTAAACCATCAAGATAAAGTTTTTGCGCAATAGCAAGGGTTTGAGAGGGATTTATTCTATTAACGCGGTAGACTTCTCTTTGCAGGGTTGTTAAGTCAAAAGGATGCGGTGGCAGTATATTTTCTTTCGAGTCTTTTGTTTCTGCAATTCCTTCTTCTATATTTTTAAATTTTTCAAGTTCTTCTTTGTCAAATATATCTTTTGGATGTTTATACTCAAATTTGTTTACGAGCGCGAATACCTGCCAGTATGGCTCTGACTTGAAGCTGTCAATCTCTCTTTCACGGTCCACTATAATTTTTAGAGCAGGGCCTTGAACGCGCCCAATTGAAAGTATTTTGAAAGAGCCGCTTGTTTTTAATGCGGACATTAAAGCTCTTGACAAGTTAATGCCATAAAGCCAGTCGAGAATATGGCGCGTTTCTCCTGCGTATGCCTGGCCCCAGTCCGGCTCAGGCATTAAATTCTGGAATGATTTTTCTAATTCTGTTTTTGTCAGTGTTGAATATTTCATTCTCTTCGCTGTATCTTTTTTGCAGATAAAGCGGACAACGTTCCATCCAATAACCTCTCCTTCTATGTCATAGTCTGTCGCGATTATTATTTCTTTGGCTCTTTTCGCCAATTTTTTCAGCAAGTCGTAATATCTTTTTGTGAATGCAGAAGATTCTTTTTCGTATGACGGGCGCCATTCTACTTCAAAAATCGGCCAGCCCTTTTGACCTGGTTTATATGTTAGACCGAATAAGTGTCCTACTGCTGATGCTACTATAATGGTTTTTCCGTCTCTTTCAACTTCGTAATAAGAAACATTGTTTTCTGAGTATTTTGAGTATGAACCTAATGAGGAGGCGATTTTGTTGGCTGCCTGCGGTTTTTCAGTTATAATCAAAATTGAATCTTGCTTTGGCTGCTCTATTTTGTTAGGGATAACTCTTTCTTTTTTTTGTTTTCTTCTTGTTTTCTTTATTTTATCATCTTCTAAACTTTCTGCAGGAACAGGTCGACCTGGAGATTCAATTGTTGTAAGCTCGGCTAAAGTCGGCTTTTGCTTTTCTTCTTTCTCGATAGTTTTTTTTACGTCTTTTATCGGGAGAAAATCTTGAACTGTCATTTCCCGTTGAGAGTTAGATGGTTTTTAAATTATATAGATGTTTGGTTATTGATGGTTTTTTTGAGGGGATGAGAGCTACACTAAAATT
>CAYIOA010000056.1:0-2753 GCA_964364885.1 Candidatus Woesearchaeota archaeon | reverse complement strand
AGGATATTAAAGTCCGGCGCGCGGGCAATTTATGCCATTGCTCATGTCTTCCCAGGACAAAATATAATGCTTCCGACAATGATTAGAAAAATGCGAAATTTTGGTAACGAAAAAATTAAAGAATGTGATCTTGTTTATTTTTTAAAGGGAGTGGGCGGCGGTCTGTGCTCAGCTGTTAATGCAGGAGTATCTACAGCGTATATCCTTCAAAATATGTTCCCAGATGGAAACAGCGAGAACCTTGTACATGAGCACGCCCCATATGTTCTTGGCGCGCTGGCAGCAACAAACATTGCTTCAGGCGCATATGAATTAATCCGCTACAATTACAACAAAGTGAAAAGAGAAAAAACAGAGAATAGAATTTACTTTGCTGAGAGAGCGCTTGACAGAGAAATGGACTTTTCAGAAAGACTTGATAATATTGTAGAGCCATATCTTGAAAAGGGAGTATTATACCCAGATATTGATAACGCGAAACAAAAGGCTAGGGAAAAATCGCGCATTAAAGCAGTAAAACTTCTTTATAAAAAATTTAGAGGCGCGCCAAAAAAACTTGATGATGTATGTAAGATTTTTTTGGAAACAGGCCTGGCGATTGACCGAGACGATGCGCTTGGGCTAATTGGAAAAATTAAGAATAAAAGCAATTGTATTTATACTGACTCTTATAGTAATCAGTTGCATAAAGTTTATCTGAAAGAGCATTCAACATATGATGGAGAAAGAGCTTATTCATTTGACTATCGGTTAACGTATGATGATGTTTAAAAGAGCGTGAAATTTATTTTTTCTTCATTAAAGCATAGGAAAATATAGGACCAAGGACAAATAAAACAGCCATTGATACAGCTCTTCCTAATAACGCAGCTGATAAAGATTGTGCAGGAGTTATGCCTATTGCTAAAGCAGAGAAAACAGTTATTGCTTCTCCGACTCCGAGATTCCCAGGGGTTATTGCTACGAGCAAACTCAGGCTTCCTATAGCTGAGAGAAAGAGAGCAGAAGCAAATGAAATTTCTATTCCAAATGTTAAAAACTGGAGATATAGCATTAGCGTTGAGAGAAGAATTTGCACTAGCGTAACTATCGATGTTAAAAAGATGACTCTCTTATTGTTTTTTATTAAATGCCAGCCATTTATTACTTTAATGAACCTATTGAGCCATTTGCTTTTTCGCTCTTTGAATTTCGGAGACAATAGTACAATGCCAAACATACCTGCGAACACGACAGCAAACACACTAAGCAGAATCCAGTTCATCACGCCATTTTCCAAAAAGAGCCAAATTGCACTTGCCAAGCCCAACAAACTCGCTACCAGGAAGATTAGCACATAGCTGGCTGATAAACTAGCTAGAAAGTCAGTGTAAGGGAATTTGTACTTGCGCTTTAAGTATACGGCTCTGGCAGCCATTCCTCCCCTAAATGGAGTTATCAGATTATAGAATCCTGTAACTACTGATAATTGAAATGCTTCAATTGTTTTTAAGTAGACTCCGAGAGGATAAAGCAGATTTTTTGTTATAATTGAAATTAGATAATAGCCAAAAAGGAACAGCGCTATTAAGACCAGGATAAGCGAAGGATTTGCTATTGTCAGCTGTTTGAAATCGGAAATGTTGTTCTTTAAGTAATAGACAGCCAGCGCTACTAGGAGAATGAGAGTTGCTGCTGATAATAGCTTCCTTATTTTGTTGTTCATCTAAATGGTGACATTTTAGGTAGTTTTTATGCTTTTTGGTTTGTTGAGCTTTGGGCAGGGACGGCGGGGCTAATGGTTAGATTGGGTTATGAGTATTAGGGGTTTTTATGGAAATGGTGCTTGGCAGAGATAGTTTAGGTGTTCTTTATTTATGGGTGGTTGTTTAGGTTGTAGGTGGTGGAAGAGAGGGGATGGATGGGGTTTAGGGTGAGAGGGGGTTTAGACATAGATTACTTCTTTATTATTGTCAATTCTTTTTCGTTCAGAATGAACACATTATTTTTGATTTTCTTGATTACATCTGTCTCTAAAAGTTTAGCCAAAGCTTCAGAAACATTCTCTGGACTTTGTTTTTTACACCTCACTAAAATTATTCCTTCAAAATCAGAGTTATCTTTCTTCACAATTCCCAAAAAATCTTTATCATGCGTTAAGATAACTCTACCTTCTTTTTTGGCAAGTGCAAAGACCTTTTTATCCGGACAGCCATGAAGAAATTCTTCTTTTATGTCTTTTACATGAAATCCTTTCTGTCTAAGAAATTCAACGACTGAAATAGCTATGTTTTCGTCGGCAAGAAATTTCATTTTATTGTAAATTATATACTTCTTCTTTTTTTAAGATTCTTGCCGCATAAGCCAAAGCTGATAATATATCCTCTCTTTTCAAATGGGGATATTCTTCCAGAATTTTTTCAATGCTCATTCCCGAGGACAGCATCTCTAAGATAAACTCCACAGATATTCTTGTTCCATCTATTATCGGCTTTCCAGCCAAAACTTCTTTATTTACTACTATTCTCTCCATGATTTTTCTTAGATATCGAGGTATTTATGTTTTTTGGTTATAAGGGTTTTAGGAGATAGGTTAATGGCAGAGGTTAAGAGGTTTTTGGATTTTTTGGGGGAGTGGTTGGAGGGTTGGGATGAGATTGGGGAATTATTTAGAAGGGGGCGGGAGAGCAGGGATGGGTGATGAGAGAGTTGTGGGATAGGGGGATTTTTATTATTCGTGTTGGATGATTTCTGGCGGGAGATTTAGGGGGTTG
>CAYIOA010000055.1:1581-2988 GCA_964364885.1 Candidatus Woesearchaeota archaeon | reverse complement strand
GTAAATGACACAAGCAATAACTTTAGGACTAATGATACAATAATAACAGTTGCTTCGCCTGATGCAACTCCGCCAGTTGTTAATACTACATTTAATGTCACTAGTCCAAAAGTAGACGATATTATAAATTTCTCTGGAAACATAACTGATGATGTAGAATTATTAAGCGCTAACATAACATATAACATAAGCGGTACTCTAACAAAGGTTAACTTTACTTTGAGCGGAACTTCTGCACAAATAAGTAATGTTACAAAAGTCTGCAGCAGCGCTTGTGTTATTAACTTCACTATGTATGCAACTGATACAAGCAATAATGTGAAGCAGAATAGCACATTAATTAGCGTAACAAAGCCTGCTGAAGAGCCATCAGAGCCATCTCCAGGAGCAGGAGGTGGTGGTGGAGGTGGTGGTGGAGGAGGTGGCGGTGGTGCAGGAATAATTTCACCGCCTGCAGTTAAACAAGTGATAGACTTTGATGTAAGCAAAAAAATAATCAAAGAGAAGCTTGCTGTAGATGAAGAAAAAGAAGTCAGTTTTAATGTCATAAATAAAGGCACTGTTGACTTTGATGTATCTGTAACTGCAAGTGATGTTAACCTAATATCATTTGAAAAAGATAGCTTTGAACTGCCAATCGGAGAGAGCGAAGCAGTCAAATTTAATATTATGGCTAAAAAGCCGGGTGTTTACACCAGCGAATTGCTCATCAAAGCTGGAGAAATTGAAAAAATAATTCTAATTGTAATAGAAGTCGTGAC
Organism: Candidatus Woesearchaeota archaeon; assembly: GCA_964364885.1. Classification (GTDB taxonomy): domain Archaea; phylum Nanobdellota; class Nanobdellia; order Pacearchaeales; family GW2011-AR1; genus UBA73. Next base: position 2,227 of record CAYIOA010000055.1, on the reverse strand, counting down.
AAAAAATCCATTGTTTGACATTGAATTGAATGTGCCTCGATTATTCCTTGTTTTAAATCCTGGCGACGAAATAAAAACACAAATTAATCTCTTTGAAGTGGCAAAAGTTGGTAGGATAGATGTAACAGTTAATTATGTAATAAAAGACACTAACGATAATGTAGTCCTACAACAATCGGAGACATTCGCTGTCGAAGGGCAAAAACAATATGTAAAAAATTTCAAATTGCCGGTTAATATGGAGCTTGGGAAGTATATAGTTGCGGCAGAACTTGTTTATGGAGGCGGTGTCGCCATTTCAAGCACATTATTTGAAGTAGTAAAATCGCCTGTGGAAAAGGTTTTGCGAAATAAATATCTATTGTCATTGTGGCTGATAATATCATTTGGTGCAGTATACTTATTGGTTGTAATGCCGCTGCTGCCGCGGATTATTAGAAGATTAAGAAAATCAAAATAAAATTTAAATATGGCTGATAATATCGTTTGGTATAATGTATTTATTGGTAGTAATGCCACTGCTGCCACGGATAATTAAAAGATTAAGAAAATCAAAATAAAATTTAAATATGGCTGATAGTATCATTTGGCGCAGTATACTTATTGGTTGTAATGCCGCTGCTGCCGCGGATTATTAGAAGATTAA
>CAYIOA010000055.1:0-1481 GCA_964364885.1 Candidatus Woesearchaeota archaeon | reverse complement strand
GCAGTATACTTATTGGTTGTAATGCCGCTGCTGCCGCGGATTATTAGAAGATTAAGAAAAATCAGATAAAATTCAAAAGTGACAATATGGCTAAAGTAATTAAGTTTATGGTTTTTTTAATCGTAATATTATTAGTCCTAGGCTCCTTTTATTACCTTATTAATTTAAGCACAACAAGGGAAAAAATAACAAAAGAAAGCTATTTACAAGTTGACCAGTTCTTGATAAAGGCCCTCCTCAAGGAAGGTAGCAACTTCACAACCCAATTAAAAGTGATGAATACCGGGAGCAAGGGATTAAATATAAAGGCAGAAGTGAAAAATCTAGCTTTTTTATCCGTTTCTCAGTCAGAGTTCTACATAGACTACGGGCAGACTGTTGATCTTAACCTGGAATTTGTTACAAAAAGAGGTGCCTTAAAGCAAGAACCTGGAGTTTACGTTGGCAAATTGATGCTTACTGGTGATGGTGAACAAATAGAAATCCCCATAATAGTAGGCATAGAATCTGAAGAAATTCTATTCAGCATAAACCTGAATATACCCTCAGAATCAAGGCAAATTACAAAAGGAACTTCTGGATTAGTTAGTGTTACTGTATATAACCTCAAAAAAATTGGTTCTGCAAGTGTGGTAATGAGCTATTTTGTTTCTGACATGAGTGGAAATAAAATTGTAACAGAAAGAGAGAGCATTGTAGTAGAAGATAAAACAACATTCACTAAGGTGATTCCGATACCGGAAAATATACTTGAGGGCTCTTACATCTTTGGTGTTTCGGCAAATTACGGTTCATCAACAGGAATATCAAGCCACTCATTTGAGGTAATTGAGCCGATTGAAAAAAGATTAAGCTTCATTGAGAAATGCACAAACAAGCCGTATTGCTTAACACTGGCAATTGTTGCCATAATTGTAATAATATCAACCGTGCAGTACATTTACTTCATGCTGGAGCTATCTCGCTTAATTCGTTTGAAATTTAAAAAGAAAGAAGAAGAAAAACATGAAAAATATCCAAGTATTCTTGTTCATGGTTTCTATAACTACTTGGCGTCATTCTACAGATTTACAAGAAGGCTAAGACGCTTATTGTCGCTGAAAATAAGGGAAAGTGAAGCAGATCTTGATGAAGATATAATCAACATAAAAAATGATATTGCAAATGAGAAAAAACTAAAAGGCTATTTCAGTGATATTGCATTAGAGATAAAGAATAAGAGACTGCACAGATTAGAAGAGAAAAAGAGGCTGTTAAAAGAGAAAACAGAAAAACTTAGGAAAATAGAAGAGCTAAGGCAGGAGGAAATAATAAGGAAAAAAATTGAGGAAGAGCAGAGAATACAAGACGAAATAAGAAAACAAAAAGAGCTGGAAGCAAAGGAAAAGGAAGAAGAGCGGCAAAGGATATTAGAAAGGAAAATTTTTGGGGAGAAAAGGAAGAGAAAAGTTAAAGAGTTCTTTCACAATATCGGTCTGTAC
>CAYIOA010000054.1:0-3084 GCA_964364885.1 Candidatus Woesearchaeota archaeon | reverse complement strand
AAAAAACATGATTGCTGAATTCTTCGGTCTGTCAAAATCAGGAAAGTCAACTCTCAAGAGAAGATTGGAGCAGGAGGGCCAGCTTGTGCTGAAAATGGAGGATAAATCAAGATTGAAAAAACTTCTCTTTTTCATAAAATATTTATTGCTCCAGCCGCACAAAACACTATATCTTTTTTATAAATTAAATACCAATTATGCAAAAATAGAGAAACTATCAATAAAAAATTATTTTAGAGTATTTTTAATGAGAAATTCTTATCTAACAGCAGTTTTATCAAAACACGAGATGATAAAGAACACCAAAGAATTAGTCTTTGTGGATGAATTTTCTTTACAATCTCTGTTTATGATAATTCAAAAAAAATCAAACAAGCAGGAAATAGAAAGCGTATTAAACATTCTTCCAAAGGCAGATTATATTTTTTTATTCGAAAGAAACAGAAAAAAAAGACACGAAGCCTATAAACTTCCTCATAAAAGAATAGCAAATGCCACGCTTCTCCCGGCAAGCTGGCTCGACATGAATTATGCTCTTCATTGGATGAATATAATGGAGCATAACTATGAAATAATAAAAAAAACAATTCTAGAGAATTATAAGAAGGACAATAAGGACTTCAAAAATATTCTTAAAAAAGCAGGAAGTGATTATATAAAAAACGAGCTTAACATCTACAAATCTAAATACTTATAAACTTGCTGTTTTTTCTCAAAAAATGAAAATAGCGCATGTTTGTCCAGAGTACAGGCCGGCAATAAGCGGGGTAGGCCAGGTTGTTGAGGAGCTGGCAAAACGGCAGGTTAAGGCAGGGCATGAAGTTCATGTATATGCTCCTGACTGGGATAAATCAAAGAGAATTAGAAAAAAAGAAGAAAAAATTGACGGAATTCATATTCATAGATGCACGCACATACTAAAAATCGCAAATTTCGAGACAATCTGGCCGGCGCTTCTCCCCAAGTTAGTCAAAGAAAAATTTGATATAGTGCATAGTCATGTTTTTGGCCATTTGCACTTTGTTCTCTCAGCACTCGCATCAAAAATATCAGGGGCAAAACACATTCATACAACCCACTGCCCCTGGACAGATGCCAACAGGTCAATACCCGGAAGAATAGGAGTTTTCCTCAGTTACAATATATTCAGCAGAATAGCTCTGAAATTAACTGATAAAGTAATAGCAATAACCCCCTGGGAGCTGGAATTTATAAAAAAATACACTTCTGACAAAAAAAAGATAATCGTCCTGCCAAATGGAATGAGCGAGTTATTTTTTGTAAGAATAAAGAATAATGACTTTAAAAAAAGATTAGGAATAAAAAACAAACTCGTCTTATTTTTTGGCAGATTAAGCATAACAAAAGGTCCTGAAAAATTTGTAGAAATAGCGAAATTAGTTTTAAATGAGAAAAAAGATGTCACTTTTTTAATAAGGGGCCCAGATGAAGGCATGAGAGCAGAAGTAAAAAAGAGAATAGGAAGCGAGAAAAGAATAATTTTGTTAGATGCAACAAGAGACAGAGAAGAAATTATTAAAATGTATCAATCAGCTGATGTTTTTGTCCTGCCAAGTTATAGGGAAGGCCTTCCACTGACCTTGTTTGAGGCAATGGCTTCCGGCATTCCAATAGTTGCAAGCCCTGTGAACGGAATCCCTTACGAAATGAAAGAGCCTGAAAATGGCTTTTTAGTTAATTACGGGGACAATAAAAAATTCAAGGATAGAATAATTAAATTACTACAAGAAGACAAATTAAGAGAAAAAATATCCCAGAACAACATAAACAGATCAAAAAATTATAAATGGGACTTAATCTCAGAGAAAACATTAAAACTTTACAGCTCTCTTTTAAATTAAACTGCATAAGCAGTAGGGTCTTTTATACCTGCCCAATAAAAACCCTCTTTCCTTAGCATGCAAGCAAGGCATTCTCCGCAATGTTTTTTCCCCCCAACATAACAACTAAAAGTATTCTTAAAATCAACACCTAATTTCTTCCCTAATAGAATAATATCTTCCTTGTCTTTTTTTATTAAAGGAGCGCGTATTCTAAATTCTTTCAAGCAGGAAATTCTGCTGAGTTTGTTCATTTCTTTGATAAATTCTCTTGTAGAATCAGGATAGCTTTCTTTTCCTTCACACTTCAACCCAAGAAATATATCATAAATTTCTCTTTCTTTCATATAAATAGATTCTGCAAGCGCAAGAGAATAAATTAAAAATACGCTGTTTCTGCATGGAACATACCACTTCGCACTTTCTTTTTCAGTATTCTTAAGATTCTCTCTTTTCAGTTTTTTAATATTTCCTTCCTTATTAATTAACGAGCAGGAAATCATCCCTAGCTCTGGCAGCTTTATCTCCATGAACTTGCCGTTAACTTCTTCAGAGCACTTCTTGGCGGATTTTCTCTCCTTAATGACGGATTTCTGCCCGTAATCAAAGAACAAAACAATTATTTTATCATATTTCAATATCTTACTCACATAAAATGCAGCAACAACACTGTCCAGCCCGCCAGAGCATAAGACAATCGCTTTCTTTTTCTTCATGCTTTCAATATTCTGAAAACCTTTATAAATCTGAGGTATTAGTCTGAGAAATGAAGAAAATATCAAAGGACCTGAAAAAAGGAGACATAATAATTCTCTCAGGCAAGGAGTTCATCATAGAAAATATTGAGTTCTCAGAAATAGGCAAACAGGGAACAAGGAAGTGCAGAATAGAGGCAAAAACAAAGGAAGGAGAAAAAATAGTAGTCATCAGGCCGGAAGATTACCCCTTTGATTCTAAATGAAATGATTGATATAATTATTACTTCCTACAATGAACCAAAAGCCACAGCCAGAGCAATAAAGGTTTTTCTGAAACAGAAAATACCAGGCGATTTCAGGATAATAGTAGTTGACCCTTTTCCAGAAGTTGAGAAATATCTAAAACAGCATATAAAAAGCAGAAACTTGAAATTCTTTCCAGACCCAGGAGAGGGAAAATTTTATGCTTTAAATTTATTGTTCCAGGAATATGGCTCAACAAACACAGAAGACTTATTTATCCTGACAGACGGAGATGTTTATGT
>CAYIOA010000053.1:0-3303 GCA_964364885.1 Candidatus Woesearchaeota archaeon | reverse complement strand
AAACATCTTTAATATTATGAACTTGGATTTATTAAGCATAGTGTTTTTGATTTTCATTATTTAAATCAGTTGATGTATATTCTGATTTTGCCTTTCTGCCAGTCACGTATAATATTAATCGCTGTTTTTGTTTCGTCCACAATTCCTCCTTTGGACAGAAATCCTCTTTTTTTCCCGATGGAAATAAAAGCTTCTTCAGCATTATCATTGAATTTTAAATTATAATATTTTTCTAAAGCTGGTTTGTCTTCTTCTAGGAACATTTTAATTAATTTATAGGCTACTTGGTAGGAATTCTTTAATTTTTCAGGGTTTTTCGCGCCTAAAATGCCTAATTTTGAATTTTTGTCCTCAAATGGAATAACTCCCGGGGAATCTAAAAATTTTAATTTACCTGCTTTGACCCATTGAATTCCTTTAGTTGTTCCTGCAACACTGGAAATAGGGGCCCTTGCTCTTTTTGATATTGCATTGATTATAGAGGATTTTCCAACATTGGGATATCCTACAACTCCGAGCTTTATATTTTTTATTCCATTTCTTTTTGCAAAGATGAACAGGTCTTTTTTCATATTTTTGATTCCTATATTTTTTATTCCAGAAACAAAAAAGGCATCTTCGTTAGCTTGTTTTAAAGAGTTTAATTGTTTTTCAGTTATTAAGTCTATTTTGTTAAAAACAAGGAACATTTTTTTGCCATAAAGCTCTACTTTTTCTTCAATTTCTTTATTCATGGATAAAACCGGCATTCTAGAATCTAAAACGAGCAAGATAATATCTGCTTCTCTGATGACTCTTTTTACTGTAAGCCAGAAACTCATACGCGAGAAGGAATGTATACTTCTTTTTAAATCCCTTCTTAATCTGGCGCGCCCAACAAACCGCAACTTTATTAAGGGTTTTTATGTTGGTTTTTGTATGCTTGATAAATTGTCAAATGTATTAAGGAAGACAACAGACAAGATAGCGAATGCTGTATTTCTTGATAAGGACTTAGTTGAGGGAATTGTTAAGGAACTGCAGAGGGCTCTTATTGAAGCGGATGTGAGTGTTTCTCTTGTCAAGGAAATCAGCGATAAAATAAAAAAAGAGGCTTTTGACGAAAGGATTAAGGGGATTGAGAAAAAAGAGCATATAATCAAGCTGCTGCACGGCGAGCTGGTTAAGATTTTGGGGAGGAAGAGAGAAGTTGTTTTGGGAAAGAAAAATGTTTTTTTGATGGTTGGGCTTTATGGGGTTGGAAAGACAACTTCTATAGGAAAATTGGCTAGTTATTATTCAAAGAGAGGGCATAAGGTTTGCAGTGTTGGACTTGATGTTTATAGAGCTGCGGCGATGGAGCAGTTAAGGCAGGTTTCTGAGAAAGTTAAAGTTAAGTGCTTTGTTGATAATAAGGAAAAAAACCCTTTGAAAATCTGGGAAAATTACGCGGAGGAAATTAAAAAATACGATGTTGTACTTGTTGACAGCGCCGGGAGAGATGCGCTTGACAAGGAACTGATAAGCGAGATTAAAGATGTTGGGAAAATTGTCAAGCCGACAGAGATTTTTTTAGTTATGTCTTCTGATATTGGGCAGGCAGCCAAGAAGCAAGCGCAGGCATTTAAGGAGGCTGTTGGCGTGACCGGAGTTTTTATTACGAGAATGGATTCAACTGCTAAAGGAGGAGGGGCTTTGAGTGCGTGCGCCGAGGTTAAAGCTCCTGTTGTTTTTATCGGCACTGGAGAGAACCCGGGAGATATCGAAAGTTTTGATCCTGGGGCATTTCTGTCCAGACTTTTGGGAATGGGAGACTTGAAAACATTAATGGAAAAAATTCATTCTGTAATGGATAAAAAAGATATTGAAAGACAGCAGAAAAAATTAGAGGAGGGTAAATTTGACTTGGGAGATTTTCGGGAGCAATTAGATTCAATGTCAGAGCTGGGGAGTTTTGACAAACTGATTGGAATGGTTCCCGGGCTAGGGAATGTTAAAGATAAAGTTTCTTCTGAGCATCTTGAGGAGCAACAGAACAAGACTAAGAGATGGAGATATATTATTGATTCTATGACCAGAGAAGAGAAAGAGCATCCTGAATTATTTGACAAGCAAACTTCCAGGATACAGAGAGTTGCGCGAGGAAGCGGGACAACTACCACAGAGGTCAGGATGCTGTTAAAACAATTCAAGATGATGCAGGAAATGATTAAATCACAATCATCTTTGATGGAGGGGAAGCTGGATCAAAGGACTTTAATGAAGTTTGCCAGAAAATTTGGGAAGAAAATGAAATTCTAGTTTTTATAAAATGGAAAAAGTAATTCAACGAGGAGCTGAGGCGGTTTTGATTAAAAAGGGGAATGGAGTGGTAAAGAGGCGAGTTGTAAAAGGATACAGGATTAAGGAGCTGGATGACAAATTGAGAAAATTAAGAACCCGAAGCGAGGCGAAACTTCTGGAGAGCGCTGGAAAATTGATTGATGCTCCTAGAGTTGGGAAATCTTCTGACAGAACTATGGAGATTGATATGGAATTTATTGAAGGATTGAAGCTGTCAGACAATTTGGATGAATTAAAAAATTGGAGGGAGATTTGTTTAGAGATAGGAAGGAATATTGCCAAACTGCATGACAAGGGGATTATTCATGGCGATTTGACTACAAGCAATATGATTTACAATAGAAAGGAGAACAAAATTTATTTTATTGATTTTGGACTAGGTTTTTTTTCTAATAGCATTGAGGACAAGGCAGTTGATATTCATTTGATTAAAGAGGCGCTGGAAGCAAAGCATTTTATGGGGTGGGAAAAGTTTTTTAAAGCTGTGCTGGAAGGTTATAGGACTTCGAGGAGTTACAAGGAGACGATGAAGAGATTAGAGAAAGTTGAGAAGAGGGGAAGATATAAGGAGCAGTATTGAGATGAGAGATCCTGAAGTAAAACGGGAAGCTAGGCTGATAAGGGCTTTGTTTGGTGATCCTTCTTTTTTAGTGTATGAAGTTTTGAAACCGCTGCGAGATGTTGATAATCCAAATCCTTGCGAGCTAGATGACTGGGAGAAAGTTGGAAGAAAATACAGCGAGAAGGGAATTGCTTCTTTATGCCACGACTCTAAGGTTCAGAATGGAGCAGAGTTTTTCTTTTATCCTTCTGGACTATGGAATGAGATTGATGAATTAATCTGCAAGAGACGGGGCAGTTATAAGAGAAAAACATAAGTCTTATAAAACATCTGCAATTTGTTTTGGAAAGCCCCATAGTATAGTGGTCAAGTATGCAGGCCTTTGGCGCCTGAGACCCAGGTTCGAATCCTGGTGGGGC
>CAYIOA010000052.1:0-3478 GCA_964364885.1 Candidatus Woesearchaeota archaeon | reverse complement strand
GACAGTTGAATATTTAAATATCTGAAGAGATATAATTAATATGCTTAGTTTAGATATAAGTCCTGTTATTCTCAAAATCGGTTTTATACAAGTAACTTATTATTCTTTGGTTTATGTTTTGGGTTTTCTTGTTTCTTTGTTTGTGCTTTTAAGAGCGTCACGAAAAAAGGCAGTTGAAATTAATGAAGAGCAGGTTTATGATATAATTTTTCTTTCTGCTTTAGGATTGATTATTGGAGCGCGTTTATTTCATATTGTCTTCTGGGATTTAGAATATTTTTCTAATAACTTGGGGGAAATTCCAAAAATCTGGCTTGGAGGGCTTAGTTTTCATGGCGGTTTGTTAGGGCTTGTGCTTTCAATGTATATATACACAAAAATAAAGAAAATTAACTTCTTGAGATTAGCAGATATTCTTGTTCTTCCTGCGATTTTCTTTCTTGCTTTAGGCAGAATAGCAAATTTCATTAATCAGGAAATTGTTGGAACAGCTACGAATTTTAAATTTTGCTATTTATTTCAAGGTTATAGTGAATGCAGGCATGCGGTTCAGTTATATGCTTCTTTAGGAAGATTTATTTTATTTGGCTTTTTGCTTTATACAAAGAAGAAACTTGGAGAGTTCAAAGAGGGATTTTTATTTCTGCTTTTTTTAGTGCTAATCAGCATAGGAAGATTTTCTCTTGATTTTTTCCGCGAGGGCGATAAGTATTATGGCTTGTTAACGGGGCAATGGCTTTCAATTGTTGTATTTATGACAGCGATGTTTGTTTTGCTTAGATATTATAGGGGCGATGTGAATATGTTTATTTTGCATTGAATTTTCTATTTTTATACTTTCTATTTTGTTTGTTTGAATAGACTAGAAAGAAGATATCACTCTTTCTTGTTTTTGAGTAATTCTAATTGATGAATAATTTTTGGAGTTGCTTTTCTTAAAGCATCCTGCATTGCCATTTTGGACACTTTTTTATACTCATCTCCGGTTACAAACAACGCAGTTTTTTTGGCATTTCCATCAAAGTTGTCGAGGTAAACCTTTTCATTATTATTCCAAAGCTCTACAACAAAAGAAAGATCAGTGTCATATTTCATGTATAAATCAGTATAAAGTTTTTTAAATGTGCCGCGCAAACGAGGGTCGCCCTCTGTTATAATATCACACCCATAATTTCTTAACTCTATTGTGAGCGAGTCTCTAAGCCATTCTCCAAGATTATTGTCTGCCTTAACTTTTGCAGTTTTCCATCCATAGGCATTTCTCACACATCCTATAACCTCGCCGTTTTCATCTGAAAATATATCGACATTCACTTGCACATCTTTCACTTGGGGAGAACTAATTGGCGGAGGAGAATAATCAAGAGTCAGATGTCTATCGAAAAAAGCACATCCAGAAGATGCAACAAGCACACCTCCTAGACAAAGATTTGCAATACTTTTTTTTAATTTTTGCTCAATTGACATTGTAATTTATACTGTGTAATTAAAGAAGTTTAAAAGTCTTTCTTACTACTAAAATACGATGGCGATTAATTGTTTTTTATGCCAAAGTTGCTGAGCAGAAAACTGCGGACTTTAGTCCGCAGATGAATGCAACTTTGGACATCCCAAAGTCCAAACAAACCGCACACTTTAGTGTGCGGTAAGCAACAAGGACTTTTTGATAATATCAAGGCGTAATTACTCTTTCGTCTTTTACTTCGCATTGAACTTCGTTTCCTGATTGTGTTTTGATGAGAGGGGCGATTTTGAGGGCATGTCCTTTACTTATTTCATTTGTGTTAAAATCTTGTCCCTCTATAAAATTAAAAGTCTTGGTATTAAATTCATATAAGTCGCTAACAACTTGCGTTGGGAGTTCAGTATCACTTACACCATTATTAACAATAAACTTTATTTTAACAATTTCGCCACCGCCGGCATTTCTTTTTATTATGGTTGTTAGTTGCGGTGGTATTAAAGTATCATCGTACTTAGCATCTAAAATTTCTAAATTTAGGTTCTCGCAGTCAAAACTAATGGCTGTGTTAATTCTTTCTCCGCTTTTGTTTAGGGAGATTCTTACAAACTGCCAAACAATAGCAATTGATGCTACAGCAAGAAGAATAAGAAGAACAGCTGTAACAATGCTTGATAATCCTTTTTTATTCATTAAACTAATAACCAGGACAAATTCATAAATCTTTTTGTTAAGCTATTTTCTTTCTCTTTCTTAGTAATTCTGTTCCAGCTACTAGAAAACCAAGAGCCAATGTACTAAGAGTGTAATTATTAGCTGCTGGAATGCATATTGGCTCATTATCAGAGTTAAGAGGAGAATAAATTTGTGGTCTTCTTGCCAGGTATATATCGGGATTGCTAATAGTAGGACTCTCAATCCATGCAACTATGTCTTTATATATAAAAGGACCGCCTTGGGATACACTTCCACCTGCTAACATTGTTTCTTGATTTGTTGATAAATCAAAACAATAAATATCATTACTTAAAGTTCCGCTATTTCTTGTATCTTGCCAAACAATCATGTTTCCGTAAATTCTTGGGCGATTTTGAGAATAAGGGTTATTAGTTATTCTTGTTTCTTGTCCTGTTGATAAGTCGAACATAAAAACATCCATATTGTTGTTTCTGTTATTATAGTAAACTATTTTATCTTCATAAATTGCAGGAACAAATCCCTTAGCAATCCATCTTTCTTGTCCTGTTGATAAGTCATATATATAAATATCAGGATCAAGAGCAGAATTTCTATAATCTTCCCATGCAACTATGTTTTTGTATATTTCAGGACTAAATTGGTCCGAGGTATTTGTTGTTATTTGCCTTTCACTTATGTCATCGTTAGTTCCGAAGATGCCGTCGTTTCCTAGGTCGTATATATAAATATCTTTATTGCCATTGCGAGTGTCTCTAAAGACAAGTCTGTTACCCTGTATACATTCAACTATTTGGTCCGAGGTATTTGTTGTTATTTGTTTTTCGGTTATGTCATCAGTTGTTCCGAAAATACTATCATTTCCCGAGTTGTAGACAAAAACATCATAATTGTTGTTTCTATTATCAGAATAAACAATGTTTTTTCCGTGGATGAAAGGCGAGAGTTGATCAGAAGGGTTGTTCGTTATTCTTGTTTCTTGATTTGTTGAAATATCTATGAGGTATATTTCTCTATTGCCGTCTCTGTTATCATTCCATACAATGTTATCTTCATAAACGCTTGGGGAAAATTGCTGTGCGGAATTTGTAATGAGCGGCTCAATAATCCACCAAGGGCGTTCGGTGACAGCTCTTAAGGCGTTAATTCTTCCGTAGCCGGAATTTATGTCAAATCCCGAGGAATCAACGTCGTCTGCAGTGTCTCTGAGATGCTTTCTGTCTGCATCAGGAGTCATGCCGACAAAACGATTATTGAGCAATGCTAAAGTGGCAGAGACAAAGGGCGCTGCTTGTGAAGTTCCAGTGGCAACTAAATAAT
>CAYIOA010000051.1:0-3710 GCA_964364885.1 Candidatus Woesearchaeota archaeon | reverse complement strand
ACTCCTGCATAATTACAAAATCAATGCTGATATGGGGGTGGAAAGGTTAGATTATAAGAGTTTTCAAGAGAAATCAAATTACAATAGCAATAAAAATATTTCAGCAGGAAATATATAGAAATCAGGGGAGGGGGGGAATTAAACAAACTCTTAGAAAGACGGGTGGGAGGTTTAGAAAAATGGAGCTAAATTCTATTTTATAGCGGGAGACCAAAATAATTCCTCATGGCTATTTTGTTCCCCCGAATATAGCTACAGACAAAGTTGAGGAATTACTAAAGTCTGTAGCTATAGATTCAAAATTAGAAAAGTTCTAATGAGATATGATTATCCGTCTGATAAAGAAAAAATGACTGCTGAAACAGTTCTTAAACAGACTGAATTAATAGCTAAGAATTGAGATGAGAAGAGCTAATTAGCATAAACAACCTCTAACCGCGCAACCGCCCACTCAGAAACCTTAAATATCTCCCTAAATATTAATACAAATGGGAAAGATATGCTTGTATAACACACTGACAAGAAAAAAAGAAATATTTAAGCCGATAAAAAAAAGTCAGGTCGGAATGTACACTTGCGGGCCAACTGTCTATTGGTACCAGCATATTGGAAATTTAAGAACTTACATCTTCTCTGATATACTAAAAAGAGTCTTGCTGTATAATAAGTATAAAGTAAAGCACATAATGAATGTTACTGATGTTGGGCATCTAACTTCTGATTCAGACCAAGGAGAAGATAAAATAGAAAAAGCAGCTGCAAAAGAAGGAAAAACCGCGCAGGAAACAGCTGAATTCTATTTAAATATCTTCAAAGAAGACTTAAAAAAATTAAACATTATCTCCCCAACTGTCTGGTCAAAGGCAACCGCCAATATTCCAGAACAGATTGAACTAATAAAAAAGCTCGAGAAAAAAGGGTATACTTATAAAACATCTGACGGAATTTATTTTAACAGCTCAAAGTTCAAAGATTATGGCAGGCTGGCTAAAATAAGTATTAAAGGATTAAAAGCAGGAAAAAGAGTTTTAATCGGTGAAAAAAAGCATAAAACAGATTTTGCCCTATGGAAATTCTCCGAAGAAGCTGGAAAAAGACAGCAGGAGTGGAATTCTCCATGGGGAATTGGCTTTCCCGGCTGGCATATAGAGTGTTCAGCAATGTCAATAAAGTATCTTGGGAAGCATTTTGATATCCACACAGGCGGAGAAGACCATATTCAGATACATCATCAAAACGAAATTGCGCAAAGCGAAAGCGCGACAGGAAAAAAATTTGTAAATTACTGGCTTCACGGAGCTTTTCTCTTGAATAACGAAGGCAAGAAAGTATCAAAATCAACAGGAGGGCTGTACACAATTTCAGAGCTTGAAAGTCTGGGATACAAGCCGCTAGACTTCAGATATTTGTGTTCACTTGTCCATTATAAAAAACCATTAAATTTCACGCTTGAGAATCTCGATTCTGCAAAAAATGCTTACGGAAGACTAAAAAGAAAGATTATAGAGCTAAAAAAAACAGAGCATAAAGGAAAAGACTTGACTAAAGAGTATAAAAATTTATTTTTAGAAGCTGTTAATGAGGATTTGAACATCCCAAAGGCGATACAGATTGTTTGGGAGATTTTAGATGATTTTAATTTTGACCCTAAGAAAAAATTAAAACTGCTGGAAAAATTTGATGAAGTTCTTGGCCTTGATATTGAAGAAATAAAAGAAGAAAAAATTAATTTGCCGGAGGAAATTCTCAATTTGCTGGAAAAACGTGAGAAATTAAGAGAACAGAAAAAATGGGCGGAAGCAGATATAATCAGAAAAAGAATTATCGAAAAAGGTTATATCATAGAAGATACTCCATCTGGCATGAAAATAGAAAAATCTTCCTAATCTCTCTCTACAACCTTATACTTCTTATCAAATTTTTTTTGTTTTACAAGAGATATTGCCCCTTCTACAATAAGGCCGAGACCAGCAAGAAGCCAAAACCAATCAGAAGAAAAATCATAAAACCCGAGAAGCTTAATTAATGTACCAGCCGTCATTAAAAATCCAACTACTATAAATACCTCATATCTTAAAAAATTATTTATTAATCTCATTTAATCCAATAGAAATTTATTTTAATTCCCCTCTTCTTAATCTATCAAGAACTCTCCTGTCTTCTTCAAGTTTTCTTTCAGCAGCTATTAGCTTATCAGTATTCTTAAGTCTATTCAATTCATGTTGTATATCAACCAGCTTTCTTTCCAATCTCCTCACTTCCCCCTCTGAATAAGCTCCTTTCTTAATAGAAGAAAAACCAAACATTTTATTATTTCGCGATTTTAAAATTTTAAAAACAACAAAAACTATCAGAGCAGTCAATATAACACTCGCAACCGCATAATAAACCCAATTGGACTTGCCTTTAGAATCCTCTCCTATAATATTGCCAGTTATCTCTACTTTGGCATCGTTTGCCTCTTCATCAATTACCTCACTCGCAGGACTCTCAATAATCTCTTCTGCAATCGGCTCTTCCTCAACAGTAGTATTCTGCTCTTCCTCTGGTTTCACTAATTCCTCTATTTCAGGAAACTCAATATTAATCGGTTGTCCAGCGCTAAATCCCTCAAATTTCTTAGAATCTACACTAGTGCCATCTTTCTTAACTATAACATTTACATCAATCTCAGAAACATTTGAGTCAACTCTAACCACAACTTCTCCAGCGCTGCCAGAATCCCTGTTCATAAAACTCTTTAGCAAATAATAAGTCTGTGAAGAATCCAATACAAAAATATTCAATTGGTGATTTGGCAACGTCTTGACAGTTATAACCGTCTCTACTGCATTAACAACTGGAAGAACCAACAGCAAAAAGCACGCCAAAACAAATAATCCCCTCTTCATTTTACGCTAAATAGAAGGAACATCTATTTATAAATATTTTTATTGTCAAATTAGGTTTTATCCCAATAGTCAAAACAATTTAGGCAAAAAAACAAAGAGCCCTACAACTATTAGCAGGGAAATTAAAAAAACAGCTAATTTTCCTTTTCTCCCCCTAGGCAGTTCATCTCTTGTAACAAAATAAATAAATGCCCCGGAGATAAAACTCAATGCAAAATAAAAAGTGCTTTTACTTAAATCTAACATTATTGCGCTCAAGGCTCCAAAGAAAATCGAGGAAGAAAGAAAAACAAGCCCAAACGATTTTAATTTAAATTTATCATTAATATGCCTTAACATGCCAGAAGCAGATATATCTCCTAAAAGTAAGGGAATAAAAAGAACGTATGGCAAATAACCCGGAGTGCCTGGCAAAATAAATATCAAAACCAGAACAAAGCCCTCTAAAAAATTATCAAGAAAAAACCCTGCAATGTGCAAATACCCAATTCGCTCAGCAACAAGGGTTTTTCTAGTGTGTTTATACGTATATTTTTCTATTGCATGATATCCTGCAAATCCCAAGAGCATGCTCATGCTTATTGCAGTTGGGCTCAGAAATTTTGAGCCGTTCTCAATTAAATCAGGTATAACCTCAGAAAAAAGAATAGCGATAATCATACCAGATCCTATGCTCAGAATATACTCGTGCCATTTCTCCATTTTGTCAGAAACTTTGTAGCTAAAAATATAAACCAAAGACAATATAACAGAAAGAATCAAAGGAACGAATACATTTGCCATCTTTAACTGGAAATCAAATTATCTATATAAAACTTG
>CAYIOA010000050.1:0-5248 GCA_964364885.1 Candidatus Woesearchaeota archaeon | reverse complement strand
TCTGAAAGATGCTGCGGAGAAGTTCCGTTGCCGCTTAAACTTGAGTTAATGATTCTCGCTCCGTTGTTTGTTGCATATTGGATTGCTTCTGCTAAATCATCTGTTGTCCCGCTTCCTTGGGCATCAATAACTTTCAAAGCCATAATTTTTGTTTCGTAAACTATTCCTGAAATGCCTAAGTTGTTGTTTGTTTCAGCTGCGATAATTCCTGCAACATGGGTTCCGTGACCATTGTCATCAGAAGGATCTGAATCATTGTTAACAAAATCAAAGCCATTGGTTCCATCAGCTGGATTTGCCCAGAGATTATTTATTATATCTGGGTGGGTTCTATCAATACCTGAATCAATAACGCCAACAACTATTCCTCTGTCAATTATTGGAGTTCCTGACTGGCTCTTCGGAAAAACATCCCAGGCTTTATCTGCCTCTATTTTTTTTATTCCCCATTGGTCATCAAATCCCTGTGACCAGCTTCCTGAAGAGTTAAAGTATTGGTCGTTAGGAGTGAGATTTATGCTGACGATACCAACTTTTTCTGCATACTCGACACGGGTGTCATTCTTTAGATTTAATATTAGAGCGTCTAGATTTTCGTTTGGACTGGTTTTTACAACATAAACTCCTTCTAGCTCTTTGTTTAACGCGGGTTTTTTTGCTTTTTGGCTGAACATTTGTTTAAGGGAATTGAGAGAATTGGCGTTGGCAATTTCATTAGCAATGTCTTCATGTTTGACATTTTGAGCTTGTTCTTTCAGCTTGAAAACAATTTTGTCTTTAGCGTAATTTTCTTTTTTTTCCGCAAAAGCATAATTTGATGAGCCAGCGAGGAAAGTCAGAGTTCCTGCTAGAGCTATTTTGCTAAGATTGTTTAAGGTTCTTTTCCATGCTTTTTGAAGTATATTATCCAGGGACATATAGAAATAAGCTAAATGAAATATTTAAAAGCTTGTTGGTAAGAGGATGAGCTGTGCTGACAAATAATTTATATAACATTGAACTGTTTGATGGGAATGAAAAGGGGTGTTTTTTTGGTGTTGTTTTTGGCGCTAATCCTGACTGTATCTTATTCTCCGCAATTGCCTGCCCAGACGAATTTAATAAACAAGGATAACTGTGTTCTTCCTGATGAGTACGAGCTAATCGGCGCAGGCGTTCCGCATGCTGAAAGAGACGCGGCAGAGGGGCAGGCAGATAACTCTCCGTTTATTTTGTCTCCTTCTGGAATAAGAATTACTATAAGCACGCCTATTCAAGGATGCGATTACGGAGAGCCACTAACAATTGCGGACGGAAGTGATTTTCAGTTTGTTATTAATGCAGGGCAAGATGAGGAGCTAATTGGGACTTTTATAATAACTTCGCTTTCAACTGGATATTCCAGTGATTCAAATGAACTGGTTGGAATTAGTTTATTCGAGGGAGAGAGCGGAAAACGTCTTGGCTTTACTAATGGATTATCGAAGAATGAAAGACTTTATGTTCAGGTTATCGGAGAGGGGACACATAGTTTTGTATTGAACAAGAATGTCGGCTCTGAAGCAAGCAAAAAAGAGTTTACAATAACTTTGAGAAGGGATATAACAGAGAAACCAGGAGCGAATTCTAGAGCAGAACCAACGCAGTCTTTAGGAGATATTGACTTTTCAGGATGCACGCGCAGGAATAAACCAGCAACTCAACCTACGACACAGCCGACAACACAACCAACAACTCAGCCAGAATCAGAATGTGAATTTGAGAAAGATGAGACAACTAGCAAGTCTTTACAAACTAATAAGTTGGAGCATGAGATTGAATATAGTTATGAAGAGACTCCGACACATGGATGGAAAGTTTTGCTTTCTCCAGACATAAACTCTGCACAAATAAAAGCTCCGCAATTAATGATTAACAATGAAAATATCAACCTGGATTTTGTGAGAGAGGCAGAGGAAAAATCTGATAAAAATTGCAAATATTACGGATTCAGCTACGAGAGAAAAGCAAGGACATTGTCTTATATATTACAGAGAAAGCAGGATAAGCCACGAATTGTTAATAATCAGATATCCTGCTTGTATGATGAAACTTTAATTAAGAATGATTTGCCGGGCATTTTATCATTAGAAGGCAAACCAATTTCGGAAGGAGCTGTAAGGGCTGATTCAGAAGGAAATGCAGTTATCAGCTTAAGTGGTTTGTGCAAAAATTTTATTGAGAATAAGTTGGATTCTGGAGGAAATTGCGAGCAATCTGTGACTTGTAATATAGAAATACCTCAAGGACAGAAAAGCTATTACGGCTATGCAGTTGAAGATGATAAATGCGGGAATATAAAGGTTGAGAGAGATAACAACGGGAAAGCGCTAAGTGAAAAACAGATGCAAGAGCGCGCAAAACAATATTCAGCTAACTGTCAGTTACCTAGGGGCATTAATGAACCTGAAACTGATTTACGCAACATAGAAAGCAAAATATTCATGGATGTAAATATATTAAACCAGCTTGTAATAGATAAAAATTCGGTAGCGAGCAAGATAAATGTCAATTTGAAATTAGACGGAGTGAAAGATAATTCTTTACCGAAGAGATTGGAGTATAAACTCAATATACAAGGGACTGCCTTTAAAGTTTGGGTGGTTTATACCAGCATTTATGCCAGCGTATTCACGGGAGCAGTTGAGGGAGCAATGAAAACTCTTGCAAAGGACCTTCCGCAGATGTTTGAGATATTCAAGGAAGCGGAGGAGAAGAATAGCGGGATTGTTGGCACAGGGATAGTTCTGGATAAAACAGGAACAGAAGAAAGAGTAATTGTCAACAAAGTTTATTCAAAAAATACAAAGATATATGACTCTATAAATGGCAACAATAAAGTCGGGTGGCTTAATTATGATATTAAATTAATTCTTGACATAAATGATGATGGAAGTTCTAATCTTAAATTGACAAGCGAGATAAAAGATGACAAAGGTTTTTCATTAAAGCCTCAGGTGCTAGTGTTTGAGAAAAAACTGGACAGCACTGAAACAAGAGCGTTAGTAATCTCACTATTAAAGAGATTTGAGGTTTATAAGCTCCAGAAAGACGTAAAAATTGAGAAGGGCTATGAGCCGGACCCATCAGAAGTAAGGAAAAATATAGGAGAAATAAATGAAGGCACGCAACTTGAGTCTTATAAAGAGATAGAGAAGCAAATGAAATTAAGGACTGAGAATTTGGACGCTCTTATAGAATATTTGCATACATTTAAAGACCGCGGAGCGTCTTTAACACCAACAAGTGAGCTTGATGGAATTTATTTCGCTTAATCAAAAACTGATTCCTTCTAATTCACAAGTGGGTTTATATAGATTATTCTTATCCTTGATTCTGTAGACTTCACTTTTAGTGCTTCCATTCGGTAGAGTAACTGTAATTGAGAATATTTCATCTTTTTCTACAATTCCGTCCAAGGAAATTCCTTCGTGAGGAACATTTATTTTATTTCCTTCTTTTTCAAGAATAACTGTTCCGTTGTATTTCTCTGGTGAAGTTGCATATTCAATAGTTAAGTGATAATCTTTTAATTGGGAAGAGATATTTTCTAAATATGGCTGAGTTCTTTGAGAGCATCCGCTTAATATTGCGCTTAAGCCAATACCTAGACTTGCGATTGTGTTCCTGATAGCTTTCTTTTTCATAGGAAAACGATGAGAAACAAGTATTTAAAGTTATCTTTTTTACTATTTATAAAGGGTTACAATTTGCTTATGGGGGAGTTGAGATAAAACAAAGTTCAATAAGCTTTTATACCTTATTCATCTTTTTTATTCATGAAAAACAAAAAAACATTTTACATAACGACGCCGATTTATTATCCGAATGATGTTCCTCATTTAGGGCACGCATATACAACTATCGCTGCAGATGTTCTAGCCAGATGGCATAAACTACTTGGAGAGGAGGTTTTTTTGCTTACTGGAACAGACGAACATGGGAAAAAAATAGCCAAAGCTGCAGAAAGGGCCGGAAAGAAACCAAAAGAATTTACAGATTCTTTGATTCCTGAATTTAAGAGAGCATGGAAAATATTAAACATAGATTATGACAGATTTATTAGAACGACTGACAGAGAACATGAAAAAACTGTCCAGGAGATTATAGAGAAAGTTTTCAAATCTGGAGATATTTACAAGGGAACTTACGAGGGGCTTTATTGCACTGATTGCGAAGCATATTATACTGAAAAGGACTCTCTGAATTTACAATGCCCAATACATAAAAGACAGCTTGAAACTTTAAAAGAAGAATCTTATTTTTTCAAACTGTCAAAATACCAGTCTTTTCTTCTTGACTTATATAAAAAAAATCCTGAGTTTATTTCCCCTTCTTATAGGAGACAGGAGATTATCAACAGAGTTAAGGGAGGGCTGAGAGATTTTAGCGTTTCTAGGACATCGTTTGACTGGGGAATTCAACTTCCGTTTGATAAAAAACACTATGCTTATGTATGGTTTGATGCGCTGATTAATTATATTTCTGGGGTTGGTTATTTAGACAAAAAGAAACAATTTAATAAATTCTGGCCTGCGGATATTCATCTGATAGGCAAGGATATTCTCTGGTTTCATAGTGTTTATTGGCCTGCGATGCTGAAGTCAGCAGGAATTGAGATGCCGAAGAAAATATTTGCCCACGGATTTTTAACTATCCAAAACGAGAAGATGGGAAAATCAGCAGGCAATGCAATAAATGTTGGGGATTTAGTTAGTTATGCAGGGAGCGATCCGGCGCGTTATTTTCTTTTGCGCTCTACTCCTTTTGGAGATGACGGAGATTTTTCCAAGGAAGCATTAATTGACCGCCATAACAATGAATTGGCAAACAAACTAGGGAATTTAGTTTCAAGAGTTTCTGCTCTTGCTGAGAAATACGGACTGGAGAAAACTGCTTTAAAGACGTTAGATTCTGAGAGGATTGTTAAGAAAGTTGCAGGACATCTTGATAATCTTGAGTTTGATAAAGCTTTGAATGAGATTTTTTCATTTGTTGATAAATGCAATGAGTTTATTCAAGCGAAAAAGCCGTGGGAGACGCATGATTCTAAGGTGCTATACGAGTCAGGGAATGCGATAAAAGATATTTCAATTCTTCTTTTTCCTTTTATGCCTGAAACATCGGAGAAGATAGCGCGGACATTTAATTTTGAGATTGAGCTGGGGGAGTTGAAAAAACCCCTTAAGGTTTCAAAGATTAAGAAGTCTGAGATTTTATTTGAGAGGAT
>CAYIOA010000049.1:0-5848 GCA_964364885.1 Candidatus Woesearchaeota archaeon | reverse complement strand
AAGTTGAGGAAGAGACAACAGAAACTAAAGTTGAAGAAGAATTCAAAGATGCAGAACTGGAAGCTAAAGCAGGAATAACCCCGGACAGCTCATTCTACTTTGTTGAAGATTCAATTTTAACCAAATTCAGGGACGACTCAGAGAATAGAGAGAAAAAAATAGCAGAAATTAAAGAGATGATAAAAGAAAACAATATAGAAGCCGCAAGAAAATCTCTTGGCAAGTACAATCAATATGCAGAAAACCTGGAAAAGGAAGTTGATCCTGATAAAAAAGAAGAAGCTCAAAGAAGCGCTGTAGCAATAAGAAAAACAATAAGAGAAATTGAATCAGAAATCCCTGAAAGTGAAAGAGGGGAATTTGTTGACGATGTAATAGAAAAAGAAAAAGGAATAATAACAGCAGCTGAAATCGCAGGGAAAATAAAAGAGCTTTGCCAGACTCTCTCAAAAATTGATCCTTTGGAATACTCGCGAGTTTGCAAAACAGAAGAAAACGCCCCAAGATGGCAGAGAAGATTAGATAAAGAGCTTACTGCAGAACAGGAGAAAGAAGCCCGTGAATTCTTCGGAATAATGTCCCAATGCTTCAGAAATCCAGAAGAATGTAAATGTGAAGATATCAAAGTAACTGCCTTTGCAGAAAAATGCAAAATAATAGCTCCGCTCGCAGCAGAATGCCAAAAGGGAAACGAAGAAGCATGTGAAAAAGTAGACGAGGAAGACCCTATAGACTTGCTGCCTCCGCATCTTCAGGCAGTTCTAGAAGAAGTTGAAGATGAATTCGAAGACGCAGGGCATGATTTGCATCTTCCAAAAGAATGTGAAAAAGAAGGAGCTACTGATAGAAAAAGCTGCATGTTAGTAATGTTCAAACTAAATGCTCCCGAAGAATGCATCGCTGCCCTGGAAAGAGGGGAGATTAGTATTACAAATGAAAGAGAAGCTAGAGAAAAATGCGAAGAAATAATGTTCAAAGCAAATGCTCCTGAAGAGTGCATTGAAGCTGGCTTAAAAGATCCAAAAGAATGCGGCAAGCTAATGTTCAAGCTCAATGCTCCTGAAGAATGTATAGAAGCGGGCTTAACAGGTGAATCTCGTTCTGATGACAAAAAGTGCCGTGAAATGATGGACAGTCAAAGAAATGAAGGAAGAGGTCCTGGAGGTTTTGGACCTCCAGCTTTTGGAAGAAATTGCAAAGAAATACAAAACCCTGAAGAAAAAATAAAATGTCTCGAAGAATTCTACAATTCAGCACAACAACAAGGTGGCTTTCCAGGACAAGGTCAAGGTCCAGGTCCTGGTGATGAAAGAATGTTCAGATTCCCAAGAGAATGTGAAGAAAAAGGAATTACCTCTCCAGAAGAATGCAGGAAAATAATGGATGAATTATATAAAAGTGGAAAATTTAGACCTCCAGAAGGAGAGTTTAGAGAAGGAGAATTCCGTCCACCAACTGAATTTAGACCTCCAGAAGGAGAGTTTAGGGAAGGAGAATTCAGCCCCCCTCCAGAAGAATCCTTCCAGGAACCACCAACAGAAAGTTCAGGCACATCTGAATCAAGTACAACAACCTCTCCCAGCAGTTCAACTGAGTCTAGCGGAACTTCAGAAAGTTCATCTAGTGGAGAAGGAAGCACATCACTAACAGGAAGCGTAATCTCAACAGCTAATCCTTTCATAGATTATTACTTCAAATAAAAACTATTCCAAAACACCAATCCGCAATACAAAAATACTTTTCTTATTGTCATACTTATCAACAACACCCAAAATACTGACATTCTTTCCATGATAATTCAAGCATCCTTCGCACTCAGCCTTAACTCCATTATCCAAAATAATTGCCCCTCCTTTCTGCTCAATTACATTTCCGCTAATAACAACCTTCTGATTATCCTCCAACGATTCAACATCCTCCATGTTATTTATCTCCCTAACAAAACCATAAAACATCAAGCCCAAAAGAACAAACATTCCGATAAGCGCAATAATTAAAGCAATTCTTTTCATAACAAAAGAAACAAAAACATTTATATTAACCTTCCCCTAAATCTATCCATGAATATAAAAGAAAAATTAGAATTAATAAAAAGAAACACAGAGGAGATTATAACCGAAGAAGCCCTCGCAAATTTGCTGAAAACTAAAAAAAATCCGGTCGCATACTGCGGCTACGAGCCCTCAGGTCCGCTCCATCTCGGGCATTTCGTAACAATCATGAAACTAATGGACTTGCAAAAAGCAGGATTCAAAATAAAAATTCTTATCGCGGATACTCACGCTTTATTAAATAAAAAAGGAGAGGAAAATTCAATTAAAAAAGAAGTTGAAGCCTGGAAGAAAACAATTAAGGCGATTGGCATAAAAGCAGAGATTGTCCTGGGCAGCGAATTTCAGTTAAAAAAAGAATACCAAATTGATGTAATGAAACTAGCCCAGCATATAACAATAAACCGCGGACTGCGCTCAATGCAGGAAATAGCTCGCGACATAGAAAACGCCACAATCTCCCAGCTTTTATATCCTCTAATGCAGGTAGCAGACATCAAGCATCTAAAAGTAGATGTCGCTCTCGGCGGTCTAGAGCAGAGAAAAGTCCACATGATCGGCAAGGACATGTCAAATATTCTCAACTACAATTTCATACCAATTCACACCTCATTGCTCACCTCACTAAAAGGACCTGGGCAAAAAATGTCAAAATCAACTCCAGGCTCGGGCATTTCAGTTACAGACTCTCAAGAAGAAATAAAAAACTCTCTTAAAGAAGCATACTGTCCTGCAAGAGAAATAAAAGAAAATCCGCTCTTGCAAATAGCAGAGCTGATAATATTTCCCCAGTTAAAAAAATTGGACATCAAACGCCCTGAAAAATTCGGCGGGAATAAAACCTATAATTCCTACGAACCTCTAGAAGAAGATTTCTCAGAAGGAAAATTGCATCCTTTAGACCTAAAAACATCTCTATCTGAACACTTAGAGCAAATTATCTCCCCAATAAGAAAAAACTTCAAATAAACAAAACAGACTTATTTACAACTATCGTATCAAACACAGTTACCTAGTATGAAACTCAACAATATCCAAATCTTCTAAAACATGAGTCAATCCAACTTTCTGATTAGGAAATTTCCCAGAAGGCCCTGTTAATCTGGTTTCTTTAACTCTCAAAGAAAATCCTTTCAAAATACTCTCTGCAACATCCCTTATTGTCGCTCCTTTTTTTAGTACAATTGGCTCTTTGCTCTTCTCTTTTCCCGGCTCCTTGGTATAAACTCTTATAACATTCATTCCAAGAAAAATCATCTCCTTAAGAACATCAATATTAAATCCCGTTTTAGCACTTATAACCGCCCCAAAAATCCTCTTGCTCTTGATTCTCTCGCTAAGTTTCCTAAGCTCGTTATCATTCAATAAATCAGATTTATTAACAACAACTATTTTTTTTGCTCTTGATCTCTCAATATTCTTCTCAACTCTTTCAAGCTCATCAAGCTTTTCAATAACAATCAATAAACAGTCAGCTGTATTAACTATCCCGACATCAAAATACTCGCTGCCTATAGAGGGCATATCAACAATTTGCACTTTTACTCCGTAATAGTCCATTGTCCCTATTTCAGGAAACCGTGTAGCAAATCCATACTCGCTAATTTTCGGCTGTGCATTTGTTAATTTCGACAACAAAAAACTCTTCCCAGAATTAGGCAGGCCAACAAGAACGCATTGATAACCTTCCTTCTTTATGCCTTTCCTTCCGCCAGATTTCTTTTTTGCTCTCTCAGCTTTTTCCTTTAGCTTCTTAAGTCTCGACCTCAGCTCAGCAACCATATTCTCGCTCGACTTATGCTTAGGCGCGAGTCTTATCATCTCTTCCAGATAAAACAATTTATCTTCAAGTTTCTTAGCGTCTAAATATCTCTTTTCAGCATTAAAATACTCAGGTCCGGCATTTGTAGTCATATAACTATTAAAAACCCAACATTTATTAATCCTTTTTATCAAATCCAGCTATGAAATTCCTAAGAAAAAGGCTGTCAAACGGAATGACTGTAATTATGGAGAAAAGAGAGCTGCCCGTTATCTCACTCTCAATAACAAACAAATTCGGCGCATCTTTTGAAACATCTGAAATAAAGGGAATAGCCCACTTTATAGAGCATCTGGTTTTTACAGGAACAAAAACAAGAACACATGAAGACATCTCAAGAGAAATAGAAAAAAAAGGGGGAATCCTCAATGCTTTTACCTCCCACGATGTCACAAGCTTTTGGTTTAAGCTCCCGTCCGAGCATGTCTTCTCCGGTTTAGACATTTTATCAGACATCATTAATAACCCCTTGTTTGAAAATGAAAAATTTGAGAAGGAAAAAAAAGTAATTCTTGAAGAAATAAAAATGTATCACGATATGCCTATGCGCCACATATTCGATAAAATTGAAGAAAACCTTTATAACAAGCCGTTTGGAGAAAGCGTTATCGGCTCAGAAAAAACAATCAGGTCTCTTAAAAGAGATTTTGTAGCAGAATACTTCGAAAAAATGTATTCGCCTGAAAATTTCGTTGTGACAATTGTAGGAAACGCTGATTTTGAGAAAATATGCGAATACTTGGAAAGAAATTTCAAGCAAAAAAATAAAAAAATACAAATCCAGAAGATAAAAGAGCACAATAAAGAAACAACAGAAGAGCGGCATGGTATTGACCAGGCTCACTTCGTTTTTGCTTTTCATGCGCCGCTGTCAAACCAAAATGAATACCATGCTCTGGAAGTTCTAGACGCATATTTGGCAAATGGAATGTCCTCCCGCTTGTTTCTTGAGATAAGGGAAAAAAGAGGGCTCGCCTACGCTGTTAAAAGCTCTTTAAACACAGAAAAAAATTATTCTTATTACACAATATATGTAGGAACAACAAAAGAAGCAATCCCCGAAGTAAAAAAAATAATTCTGGAAGAATTTGAGAATGTGAAAAACTTAAAAGAAAAAGATATCAAGGAGGCAAAAGAGCGTTTAATCGGGTTAAGAAAAATATCAACAGAAGAAAGCTCCAATGTTATGAATGAATTAATGTTCACTGAACTTACATCAAAAGCAGAAGATTATTACGAACATGAAAGTAAAATAAAATCAGTCACGTTGGAAGACATTAAAAGAATGGCTCAAATTCAAGATTATAGCACTGCCGCCATTGTTCCTAAATAACTCAAACCTTATATAACTCAAACCTTATAAATGTCATTATAAGAATTATTGTACATAATTCACAATGGAAAAAGACGAAAAAACCCGCGCATTTATCTGCATAGACTTCCCGGATGAAGTTATTAAGGAAATAGCAAGAATTCAATCGCTAATATTAAACAAAAAATTCACAGGCAAGATTACAGAGCTTGAAAACTTGCACTTAACTTTAAAATTCCTCGGAGAAATAGATAAAGAAACCCTGGAAAAAACAGAACACGCTCTCTCAACACTAAAATTCAAAGAATTTGAAGCAAAACTTCTTTATCCAGGAGCATTTAGTTATCGTGGCTCTCCAAGAATAATCTGGCTGAAAATAGGCGGAAAAAATATTTTCGAGTTACAAAAACAAATAGACGAATCTCTGAAACAATTCTTCAAGCCGGAAGAAAGGTTCATGTCGCACCTGACTCTCGCAAGAATAAAATACGTAAAAGACAAAAAAGATTTCGTAGATTACATAAAAAATATTTCGACAAAACAAATCACCTTCAAAATAAGCTCTTTCAAGCTGAAATCTTCAGAGCTAAAGCCCCTCGGTCCTGTTTATACGACCTTGCAGGAATACAAGTTGAATGATTTATAAAAATATGTCAACAAACT
>CAYIOA010000048.1:0-6276 GCA_964364885.1 Candidatus Woesearchaeota archaeon | reverse complement strand
TTAGGAAAAAATTGAAAAAGAAAAAGAATATAAAGCAATAAATCCTAAAGAAGATTATAAAAAAGAGGTTGAAATGGCAAGAAAAAAAGATAGTTTTAGATTATTAAAAATTGCTGGAGGTATACTTTTGATTCTTGGAGGAATTTCAGGATTTTCTGTGTATATTATAAGGTCAAACTTTATGGGAGTTTTGATTTCTGCAATTGCTTTTTTTGTAGGATTATGGTTAATTAGCCAAACAATAGATTAAGATGACAGACTTAAAGAAAAAGAATAAACTTGATTTGTCATATAACAAATATTCTCAATTTTTTAATACAGCTATTATTATTTTAGTAACTGTATTTATAGCTGTTTTGTTAGCAGTTTTAACTGAACAAATAAAGATTGGTAAGAATACTCCTTTTATTTTTGTTATCTCGACTTTTGCCATCGCTTTGATTTTTTCAGTTTATTATTTAATAAAATTCCATAATGAAATGGAATCGATAATGAGGAAGATAGACAAACTAAAAATTTAACACATTTTGTCTGCCCGAATTGTAAAAGCCCATATTGGAAAGCCGAGAAAGAGGAAGAAGAATTAATTATGTCAAGATGCATTGCGAAAACTCCATGCTTTAGCATGGAGTTAGCATCTTGAGCATCCAAAAATCCAAACAAACTGCGGACTTTAGTCCGCAGTAAAACACAAGGATTTTTTGATTTAGTTATTTGATTTTATTCTTAGAATTTTTCTTATTGTATTTCCAATAAAGTGCAAGTCTGTTGAAGTGTCTAAGATAATCTTTAATGAGATAAGAATAATCCCGACCAATATTAGAATTACTATTATTTTAAGATAGAATTCCTCTACTAAATTTCAATAAGTAAAAACAAGGAGATTATTGCTCCAGTAAATAATGCTATTGCGATTTGTTCTTTAGGTTTGTTGTCCATTTTCTATAATCTCTCTTTCTTCTTTAGTGATTCCATATAAATCGTAAACCATATTATTTATTTCTTATTCTTGGAATTGGATTTATAGTTTTTAGACACAATGGTTTAATCTAATTTTTTTATTGAAATTAGCACCATCTAACTTTACAATGTATTGTAGGAGAAATGCTTATATATCTAGTTTTGCTTAAGTTTCTATTTAAAAAAGAGGGTTGTCCTACAAGTTGGTGCATAAAAAATATACTAGCAAGAATGGGAGATTATACGGGCCTTATTTATATGAAAATAAGAGAATTAATGGAAAGGTTGTTACGAGATACGTAGGAAAACATACTCCTAGTAAGTTGCCTTTTTTATTCTATTTAGCCGCTTTTTTTGTTATAGCACTAGTTTTATTTCTGGTTTATAACTATTACGAGAGTTCTCCCACTGGAAGAGTTTCTTTTGAGCTGGGGATTGTATATAAGCCAGGGGAAAAATTAGACGGAGATCTAAGATTTA
Organism: Candidatus Woesearchaeota archaeon; assembly: GCA_964364885.1. GTDB lineage: Archaea > Nanobdellota > Nanobdellia > Pacearchaeales > GW2011-AR1 > UBA73. The sequence goes on along the minus strand of CAYIOA010000048.1, from coordinate 4,836 downwards.
GAATTAAGGAAGGAGAACTAGTTCCTAAAGATTCCAAAGTTTTTATTAGTTATGGGAATCAATCAAAAGAATTGGAACTTTCAGAATTAGTAAGGGACAAAACAATTAGCGGGACATTTTATGCAGAAAATTCTGAGATTGTTGGGGAGGGAGAGGGATATGGGATTGTTGGCTCAAAGGTTATTTATCCAACAATAGATTTTGAGATGCTTGTTTATACTCCGTCTGAAAGTCCAAAAGAAGAGACTCCTGAAGACAAGAAGGAAGAGAAGATTGAAGAGAAGGAGGAAAAGGCGGAAGAGAAAGCTGAAGAGAAAGAGGAAAAGAAAGATGAAAAAACCGAGAGCCAAGCAACAGAGAGTACTGCCAGCGAAAGCACAACTACAACAACAGAAAGTGCTCCTATATCAGAAGAATCAACTCAGACAGAACCATCAATAACAGGGGGAGCTATTTCTGAAACTGAAGAAAGCGGAGACAGTGTCCAAGGGCAGGTTTCTTATCAGAATAATTTTGAATATTCAATACAAGAAGGGCAGAAAGCGAAGATTGTTTCAGGCAGTGTTAAAGTTAATGGAGAGACAATTCCAGACAATAGCGTTTCAATTGAAATTTCTGAAGGTAAAGCAATTGCTTCAACAGATTATTTCATTGATGAAAAGGGATTTGGAGAGGAGTACCTTGGCGAGTATGCTTTAACTCTTTATGTTGATGTGGAAACATTGGATTTATATGCAATTCCTGAAGAGCTTGAAGTAAAGTTGATATACGGGGCAACTGAGATTGCTGTGCATAAAGAGAAAATAGGCATATCTGAGGAGGAGCCATCTGAAGGAGAGCCTTCTGAAAAAGATAAAGAGAAAGAACCAAAAGAGAAGAAAGAATCTAAGGAGAATATTACTCTAGAAGAAACAAATATTACTGAGATAAATGTTACAGATGCAAATGTTACGACTAATATATCAAACCTCGTTTTGTTAAATGAGATACCGACAGTAAGGATAAGCTTTAATGGACAGACCTCGTTTAATTTGAGTGATTATTTCTTTGGAGCAGAATCTTATTCAATATCAATCTTGAATATAGATGCGAAATTTGAGGGGGATGTTGTGACACTAACTCCTGAAGCAGATTTTAAGGGAGCAAGAAAGGCGAAAATAACTGCAGGTTCTGGAACAGAGAGATTAGACAGCAATGAATTTTCAATATTAGTTTCTTCGGGAGCGGTTTCCATAACAACCTCAAGAAAAAAGATAGTTGTCGGGCAGCCAGTTAAATGGGAAAAGAATGTTTCTCTTGAAACTCCTGAAAACATTACAGTGGAAATTCCAGTTATTGCTGAGAATATTACAGTTAAGAAGATAGAAGGAGATATAATTACTGAGACAGAGCCGGCAATAGTAAGCACACAGCCGTTATTAACCGGCGGCGCGATTACAGGAGAGGTTGTAATAGAGCTAGATCTAAAAAAAGAATCTAGATTTGTTTCATGGTTCAAGAATTTGTTCAGAAGGATATTTAGAGGCATATCTGGAAGAGTAATAACTGATTTAACGCAACAGAGTAATGTTACACAAATAGTGCTTGAAGGGGATGCAACAGAATATGTTATTGAATATGAAACAGAGGCTCCTGAGAAATTTGAGAGAAATACAAGTGAAGGAAGATTAATTGCTGTTTCCGGTCCAGAAGAGCTAGAATATACAGATGTAATTGCTTTTGAGGAATTGAATAATGAGGTGCCGGTTGAGTTTTCTCATAGGATAAAAGTTTATTGGTACAATTATGAGTTTGATGAAAAAACAGAAGCAGAGATTGAAGAAGCAATCTCGAAAAAAGCATCTGAAGTTGAAGATGAAGAGATAATTGAAGAGACTAATATAATAACTCAGGAAACAACAATACCTTCGGAGCAGAATAAAACAGAAGATTCTAGTGTTACAATAGAATCCTCTGAACAACAGACTAATCCAGAGGTATCAATAGAGACAGCTGAAACAGATGCTACGATATTAGGAAATGTCGTTCTTAGCGGAAGAGCGATAACAGAAGAAACGAATTCAGATGTCAACATAGAAATTTTAGGAGAGGAGGATATTGATTATAAGAAGCAGGAAGTGGCTTTTGATGCGTATGACTTAGATTCTGACGGCAAGATTGATTATGTAGAGTGGGTTGTTCCGCATTTAAGCACACAAACATATGAGATAATAATAGAAATAACGAAAGCTGAACATCTTGATGCAAACAAAACGTTCATTTCAGATATTTACAATGAAGTTTACCAAAAAGATGATGTTTGGTCTGAACCAATATATCATAATGAATATGTTCGTGTCTGGTTTGAAAAGAATTTAACTTCGGACAAAGATATAACTGTTTATGCGAGAAATAATGAAAGCTCAAATAGCTTGATAGAGGTTTATAATTATAACTCAACTGATAAAATTGTTGATTTTCCTGTTATTAATGAAACCGGCTATTATAAGATTTATTTAACGAATATGAACGGCAGCTCTGATGTGTTTGATTTGCGCGTCTCGAATTTAGATAATATTTCAAATGCTTATCTGGAGTTTGACCATATTATTGATCCGCCTGGAGCAGGAGATAACAACTGGATTTGCTCAAAGAATAGCGATTTTACTAACACTACTTGCTGGAGTTTGGGGGCTGTGCCTGTTGCAGGAGACAATGTGACTTTGAATGCAACTGGAATTGGAAATATGAACGTGACTAATAATACTGTGCCTCAGTATTTGTCATCCTTTGTAGTTGAATCTGGATATACAGGAAGAATAGTTCTCAATTTCTTACCCTTTGTTGGCAACTGGAGCGGACCAGATGTAGGAGCTGGTACTAACGAGTGGAATGTTACAAATAACATTAGTATCTATGGCGGAGTCATAAATGTTAGTGCGGATTATCCGTTTAATAAAACTGCGGAGGGAAGCGGACAGGTATGGCGCAGCTTGAATGGGAATATTACTATTGGTTCTGGAGTAACAATTAATGGGCAGGGATTAGGTTTTCCTGCATCAGAGGGACCTGGAGTTACAGATACGGCTAATGAGGGGGGAGCTCATGGTGGAAGAGCAATGAGTCATGCGGCTGTGTTAAATCCTAGAAATGTATATGGAAATGCTTCTGCTCCTATAACTCCTGGCAGTGGGGGAACACACAGGGCGGGGGGTTCTGCAATAAAGCTTGAATCAATAGACGGAGAAAGGATTATTGTTAATGGACTTATTAATATGAACGGGATTGACACTTTTTCAGGTTCGCTGTCGACAGGAGCAGGAGGTTCTATATGGTTGAGAGCAAAAAGCATTAAAGGTAAAGGCAAACTAACGGCAGATGGAGGGGGCACTATGCGAAGTGCTGGTGGAGGGGGGAGAATTAGATTTGATTTTAATAATACTTTAAGTTATAGTGGAAGTATTAATGTTCGTGGTTCTTTTGGGACTGAGGGTGGAGTTTACTCAGACATGAGATCACAATTTGGTTCTTTTTCATTTTCATCTCAATTGCATGACTCCAATAATTATACATATCCATCAACTTGGGATATAAATGGGAGTTTTGGTTTGGCTGCCGGGAATTATACTATTTTGGGAGACCTTAATATTTCTAGGAAAGATAATGCGAGGACGGTTTTGGTTGTTAAGTCTTCTTTTCCTAATAATTTAACGTTAAATGGAGAGGGTGTTGTACTGAATGTAACAGGAAATGTAATTATTGAAGACGGTTCGCTTATTGATGGTAGTGGTGAAGGATTAAAAGAGCAGGTTGGACCGGGAAGAGGAGGCACGAGTCAGGGCGGGACGCACGGAGGAGCAGGAGGAGGAAATACAAGAGCAATATACGGCAATCTAAAAAATCCTTATTCACTTGGAAGCGGAGGAGACGAAGGTACTGGCGGAGGAGCAGTTTACATTCATACCAATGGGAGTGTTATCATAAATGGAAAAATTTTAGTTAATGGTTTTAATATGACTTGCACGGCTTGTGCTTCTGGAGCAGGAGGGTCTATTTTTATTGAAGCAAATAACATTACTGGAAATGGTACTATAGATGCTGGTGGAGGGACATTTCTTCAAAGAGGGGCGGGAGGAGGAGGACTCATAGCTCTTGTTGCGAATACAATTACTTATGATGGGCTGATTAAAAATGATGGTGGGTTAATGACCGCCGCTGGAGCTACAGGGATTAATGGTTCTGGTGGGACAGTTTATATTAATGGCACTGCTTCTATGAATTCTACTGTTAATGTTACAACGTGGGGAAAAAATGGCGGAAATATTACTATTTTCGCTCCCTTAATGTATCTGGAGGGGATGTTCAATGCGACTTCTTATGATTTTGGTCTCACTAATGGAAGTATTAATTTGTCTTATTCAAATTGCAATTCTGTTGTTAAACATTCATCTTTTCTTCCTAATACTACATATAATTATAATCTTGGTTGTGTTGCTGGAGACGCAACGCCTCCGAACGCAACAATAATATTCCCATTGAATAAAACGTATGGATTGGCTAATAATCCTCTTAGATTTAATGTTTCATTGAATGAGGTTGCAGGAACTGTTCTATTCAGCTTAAGCAACGGACTGAAGAACATGACGACTGAAACACTTGGAAATAATTATTACACGAATGATACTAATGATTCAATCGCCAATGGCGCTTATGTATTCTCTGTATACGCGAACGACACAGCGGGAAACAAGAACTACACGGAGAATATTACTTTCTCGATAGATAGAACATCTCCTTCCTTGATAACAATATTATCTCCAACACCTGAAGGAAAGAACTACACAACTGCGATAACTG
>CAYIOA010000047.1:3722-6397 GCA_964364885.1 Candidatus Woesearchaeota archaeon | reverse complement strand
CTTACCCTCTTTCTATTATATGCTTTGTGACTAATACCTGGTCTCTTGGAGGGCCTCTTTCATTATCATAGCCAGAAACAATTCCGATTAAATAGCTAGTTTTTGAGTCTGTTTTGTAGGGCAATTTAAGAACTCTTGTTTTATCAAGAATTACTATTGCGTTTTCAGTTCTGCCTACAATATCGTAGCTAGTTCCGGCTTCTTTTCCTTCGAATACGGCGAGCCTTCCCATATATTTTTGGTTAGAAGATTCTTCTCTTAAAACTTGATTAATATCCCGGGCAGACAAATTATCTTTTTCTGAATCAGCAACAAAATACAGATTTGCAAAACTTCCGTCTAGTGTAGGAACTCTGAAGGACAATCCATCCATTTTTCCTTTTAACTCTGGAATTATTTCTCCTGTTGCCTTTGCAGCTCCAGTTTTATGAGTTGAAATCTGATTTAATGATTCAAGAATAGACTGAGTGTTTGTTGCTGCATGGACAGTATCCATGAGGAGCGCCTGCACTTTTAAACCATAATCTCTTAGAACTTGCAATGGAGCAACGAGCGCCTTTGTAGTGCAGGAACCATTTGATATTCCCCAGTATAACTCAGAGTCATAAGCTTCAAGATTAACTCCTGCAACTAACGTAACTACTCCTGCTCCTGTTGCCGGATAGGACATTATTATTTTTTTGACGCCATGGCTTAGGAATTCTCTTGCTTTAATTTCATCTGGGCTTGTTTTGTCATTTCCATAAAGTCCAGAACATTCTTCTACAATTGAAACTCCTAAATCTCTAAAAGGTATTTTATCAAGAGATTTTTCTGCATAAACTTTTATTTTCTTTCCGTTTATTTCTATTTCATTGGCATTAATTTTATTGATCTGCCAGTTAAATTTTCCATGCACAGCGTCATTTCCACTTAAACTATCAACAATTTTTTCAATTCCCACAGGATCATTTAATGCGGCAGGAATAATATCACTTTTAATTAATTCATAACTAACTGCTCTTCCTATTCTTCCACTCGTGCCATTAATAAGTATTTTCATGTTTTTATCCTGGAAAACGGATAAACTTAGAGTTTAAAAACATTTATTTAGTATGCCTCTGATTTTTATTTCAATAGCTTATTCACGATTTCCATGGCTTTCTTGGCGTCAATTTTTCCTTTATGCTTCTGCATTACTAGTCCCATATAAGCATTTGCGCTTAGACCTGGTTTTTCCCTGACTATTTTTGATATTTCCTCTTCTAATTCATTATGAGATATTTTTTCTGAGCTTAATGCCTCTTTTAGTTTCTTTCCTGAAGCAATTTTTTCCATTATATTTCTGATGTCGGATTCTTCTGCTTCTTTTGAGTTTAATGCTTCAAGAATTTGCTCAAGAACGCTTTCTGTCAGAATTGACTTTATTTGCTCAAGAGACTTATTCTGCCTTTTTGCTATTTCTGCCCGCCAGAGTGTTATCATCTTGGCTGTAAGATTCAGGTTTTTTGAGTATACTTGAGAAAGAACTTCAAATTCTTCTAAATTGTTGTCGAGAATTAAATTAATCAGCTCTTCTGAAAGACCTTTCTTTTTTAGCTCGTCCCTAATTTCATGCCTTAATTTTGGCAGAATTTTTTTAATGCTGTTTATTTGCTCCCTTGTTATCTTTAAAAGAGGAAGGTCTGTTTCAGGATACATGCGCGCTCCTCCTGGCAGAGGTCTTAGAAATTCTGTTTTTCCGTCGGGAAGCGCGTTTCTTACCTCTCCTTCTTTTTTTCCTTTTTTTATTTCTTCTTCCTGCCTTTGTATTTCTAATTCTGCTGTTTTTACCATCATGCCTGGCTCTTGAAATCCTTTAATTTCGACTTTATCGTGCCCTTTTATGCTTACATTTATATCCTGCCGTATTGTGCCAATGCCTCTCTTTACTTTACATGCTCTTAGAATCTCGCCAATTTTTAATGCGGCCTCTTTTATTTGTTCTGGAGTTTTTAATACTGGAGAAGTTGTTATCTCGACTAGGGGAATTCCAAGCCTGTCAAGACGATAAATAGATGTTTTTTTGTCTTTTGAGATTATTCTTGCTGCATCTTCTTCTAAAGCGATTGATTCGATTGGAACTTCCCCAAAACTTGTTTCTAATTTTCCATTGTGCGCTATTAAAACTGTTCTTTGAAATCCAGAAGTGTTTGAGCCGTCAATAACTGTTTTCCTCATTATTTGCGAGTTTTGATGAATTTCGCAATTTAATAACAAAGCAATTTTTATTGCTTCGTTTAAAGCATTCTGATTTATTTGATGGGGCGGCTCTTCATCAATCTCGATAAGACAAGTCGTGCTGTTGTAACCTTGATAGGTAAATTCTTTATTTAAAGAGGACTCGTATTCAACTGCTGTGTCAATTTCGCCAGTTTCTCCTGCAACCTTATGGAGTTTTCTTTTTATTGTAAAATCCGGAGTGTCTTTTCTTAGATAAGAAGGACAATTGCAAAATAATTTTCCTGTGTCTAACTGCTGATGAATTTCCAAGCCTGCTTTTAATCCTATTTTTTGATAATCCATATTTTAGATTATTGCCAAAGGTTTAAATATTCTTTTGAATTTAAGATTTTGAGGGATTATGAAGAGGGGCATTTTTGTTTTATTTATTCTCTGTTTTTTTATTAGCTTTACGAGTGCGCAGGAATTTGTTT
>CAYIOA010000047.1:0-3622 GCA_964364885.1 Candidatus Woesearchaeota archaeon | reverse complement strand
GTTTTATTTATTCTCTGTTTTTTTATTAGCTTTACGAGTGCGCAGGAATTTGTTTCAGAGGAGCAGGTTGGAGGAGCTGTCTGTTCAAGCGGGCTTTCGCAGGCGAGTTTAGTGAAGGACGGAACCAATGATGATTTGTACCACTGCTCGAAAAAAAGCACGTTTACAACTGATGGCTCTTTTGTGAGTGATTCTTTTTTACAGGTTGATAACAGCGTTTGTATTAGGGGAGAAAAGCAAGGGGAGTTTGCTGATTTTTATGGAAAAATAGTTACTCTTTGTGTTGTTAGAGGAAGTTCTTCCAGTTCAGACGGTCTGAGCATTGATTCAAAATTTAGTTCTGAAGGATGCTCTAGCGGATATGTTGAAAGAGGTTATTTTACAAGTGCTGGCGGTGTTAAAATTAATTATTGCATGAAAAAACAGGGCTTAGATTCCAACGGTTGTGTTGATTCTGATAGTGCTACAACTGCATCTTCAGATGGAGTATTTCCTGCAGATGATCCTTCTTTTTTAGTTGGAGGATATACGACATTTAATGGAGCTGGTTCTGTAAAAGATGTTTGCAGTTCTGGCAAAATTCGGGAGGCGTATTGCAGTGCAACTGGAGCGGGTAGCTTTCTGGGAGATTTACAGAATTGTCCGCAGGGATATAGCTGCAGAGACGACGAGGCTGGAGCGAGGTGCGTTGTTGGAGAAAGCGAGCAAACAAGTGATGTAATTGATGAGGATGTTGAAGAGACGGTTGTAACCGGGAGTGGAAAGTGCGAGGATGATGACGATGCTCAAAGTTCTATGGTTTTTGGAACTTGCACTGACAAAGAGGGAGAGGAATTTCCAGATAAATGTTCTTCTTCGTCAGATACGCAAGTGATTCAATATAGATGTGGTAGCGGCGATAATTGTCTTGAAGCGCGCACTGTTACATGTCCTTTAGGAAAATCTTGCAGGGATGGAATATGTGTTGGTCCTGGAAGCGGGGAATGTGTTGATTATGACGATGGAGTAAATCTTGATGTGAAATCTTATGTTGTGGATAAAAATGGGAGAAGACTTGATGATTCGTGTTCTGATAATGGAAAAGTAAAAGAGGCGATATGCGATGAGAATGATCTTGCTAAAACTTATGCTCCTCATTTTGCTTGTCCTTCTGGAAAAACTTGTGATGGCGGTAAATGTGTTGGGGGCGGAGCGTTTCCTTTTCTAGAGCCTAATGTTTTAATTGGTGCTGGTATTGGCGCGCTGGTAGCTGGAATTGCTGCTTCTTTTTTTCTTGGTGGGGGATTACCAATTATGATAGGGGCGGTTATTGTTGGTGGAATGATAGGAGGAGCTATTGGGGGAGGGGCTCTTGAGGATCTTGGAATAATTCCGAGAAGTTCAGATAATGCTGCTGATGAAACAAAGGAAATTATAATTCAATTAAAAGAATCTGGCAGGAGAATACCAATTTCTGGAGCTGAAATTGAGATTAAGAAAAATGGTGTTTCTGCTGGGGAAATTATAGAGGGAGAGAGTGCATGGCGGCTGAAGTTTGGAGGGCTAAAAATAGGCGAGAATTATAATATCAGTATAACAAAAGAAGGATATAGAGATTTTAGAGGAGATTTTATAGTTTCTCGCGGAGACGGAATTTATACTTTTAATTTGAGGAAAATGCCAACAACAAATACTAATAATATTATAGCGTCGTGCACAGATACGGATGAAGGACTAGATTATTTTGTAAAAGGAACTGTTAGTCCAGCAAATGGCTCAGCTTCTTACTCAGACATATGCCAGAATTCTGATTCCCTTAAGGAAGGCTCTTGTACAATATTTACAAAAGACATACTTTGCAGTTCCTTGGGAGATTATACCTGCCAGAATGGTGCTTGTGTTGTTCTTGTCGCGGGTTTATGCACAGATACAGATAATGGAAAAGATGTTAGTGTTAAAGGAACTGCCACAGATAATTCCGGCTCTTTTGTGGACTCGTGTTATACAGCAAATAAAATTTATGAGCAATATTGCACAACTTTTGGGGCTAAGAACACTCAGATTATGGATTGTCCTTCTGGACAAACGTGCTCTGATGGAGTGTGTGTTGTTTCTGGGGCTTATTAATTTATGTCAAACCGAAAATCCTTTTGACATTGCAGAGTAACAGGGTATAAATATTTTTCTTGGTTATCGTCGCTTGCAGATTGTAACTTTGGAGGTATTTTATATATAAATTCTTTTAGTCTGCAAAATAGTTTTCTTAGTTTAATATATCTATTTATATGTTATTGACTTCTTGTATGCATGAAACAACAAATGTACGTCCTGCCGGTAAGGTGTGAGCGGTGCAAAACTGTATTTGACCTTTGGTACGATTTGGAGGAGCAGCAAAGCGAGGGCGAGATTTTATTGCCCGACTTAAATAAACTTGACAAGTTAGTCAGACAATCGCTTTGCTGGCGCTGCAGAGGGGCTTTGTTAAACGAACTTAGCCTGGCAAAAGAAGATTACAACGAGGTTGAGACCAATTTTGATGACTATGAAATCCTTTACGAGTAGACAATCATGCACTTAGAATAGTTCTTTTTTTTAGTTTTTACTTTATGCCAAAGTTGCTTTGGACATCCAAACCTCAAGAATCCTCCAAAGTCGGATTCTTGACGGCACTCAAAGTCCATAGGACTTTGATGAGTCCAAGCAACAAGGACTTTTTGATTTTTTGATAGATTTATATATTTCTCTTTTTTGAATTAGCAGGGCCTGTAGTATAACGGCAGAATGCGTCCTTCGCATGGATGAGATTCGGGTTCAATTCCCGACAGGTCCATAGATTTATTAATTGTTTTATTTGCTTAATCTGATGAATGAGCTGGCAAGCGCGATTATTTTGGCAATTGTTCAGGGCATTACAGAATGGCTGCCTGTTTCAAGTTCAGGACATTTAGTTTTGTTTAATAAGATTTTAGGTTATAAGGGAGATTTGTTATTTGATGTTGCTCTGCATTTCGGCACTTTAATGTCTGTTTTTGTTTATTTTGGAGCAGACATTGTTGATATTATCAGAGAATTATTAACCGGGAAATGGAAGAGTGAGAATGGAAGACTTGGGATTTTAATTTTAATTGCTACAATTCCTGCAGGGCTTATTGGTTTTCTTTTTAGGGACATATTCGAGAGCGTATTTTCTAATCTGATTGTTGTCGCATTCGGTTTTGCCATTACTGGAGTAGTTTTGTTAATTGCTTCTTTTGGTTTTGTTAAAACTCGTTCGATAGAGGGTTTTGGCTATCGCGGAGCTATTATTGTCGGTCTGGCGCAGGTTTTTTCTATTCTTCCTGGAATTTCCCGAAGTGGAACGACAATTTCAGCAGGATTATTAAGCGGATTAAAAGAGCAAGACGCTGTCAAATTTTCATTTTTAATGTCTATCCCAGTTATTTTGGGGGCGAATATTTTAGTGATAGGAAACAATAAATTACCTCCTAACCTGATTTGGGCGACAGTTGTTTCGTTTTTATTCGGGCTTTTAGTGCTTCATGCTCTATACAAATATATCCTAACTTCAAGAAGAAATCTTAGATGGTTCGGGTTTTATGCTTTGTTGCTGGCGCTTGTTGTTTTTGCATTTGAGTTTTTTTAG
>CAYIOA010000046.1:0-6427 GCA_964364885.1 Candidatus Woesearchaeota archaeon | reverse complement strand
GAGAAAACTGTTTTTAATGCGACAACAATTGTTGCAGGGACAAACATGACCAGCAATGTGCCTAGAATTGAAGAGACCATTCTTCCTATTGCAATACCGCGAATTGCTGCGTCTAACACAAGACCCTGGATGCCTGCAAAGCTTACAATTACTAAAGATACTGAAGCTAGAAGAAATGTCTGGACATCTTTTTCAGCAACAAAATAACCTGCAATAATACCGATTACAGCCAGAATGCCCAAGATAAGTTGATTTGTTCTGCTTCCGGCGATTACGCCAACTAATACTGCTAGCACGACTCCAATTAAAAAAGCCCATGCCCCAAAAAGATTTTCCCTTGAGCGTATCGGCATATTCACCTCTTATTATATTATACGAGAGTTTATTTAAACTTTTGTCTGTATCTTGTGAAAAATAGATATGAAATAATATATTTTATGCAACACCGATAAATTTAAATAGTCTTTTTGTAACTTGTAAATTACAACATAAAATGAAAAGCAAATATTTATTGTTCGGAGCCATTTTTGGTTTGGTTGTTTTGCTAACCTCACTTGGCAGCGCGAGTATTACTGGAACTATAACTTCTCCAAGCGGACCTATTAATGTTTCGCATAATAGCGATGTTAGTATTTTGTTCAGCATTAGCAATGGAGCTGGTGATCCTGCTGTAACTGTTTCGAATTTTATTGGTGAAGTCACCGCAGGAAGCGGAATTTTCAAGAGTTTTTCACCTGTAGGTGTTGTCTTGTTACCTGGAGAGACAAAAACCTTTACAGCTATATTAAATGTTCCAAGGCATTCCGGCGGAGTAATTAATGCTAAAATAAAAGCTAAGAGTGCTACTGGTACTGACTTGATTGAAATTAATGTTCCCGCAATAACTATTAATAAAGACAGCACAATCACTCTGGCAAAAACTCAGGACTTAACGAGAACCCAAAATGGGGCAGTTAATATTTCAAACACTGGAAACATAAAGATAACAGATATAACAGTTTCTTCAAGTGGAGATTTTGATGTTAGTTTTACACCTTCTGAGAAGTTTGAATTAAATCCTGGAGAGTCAAAGACAATCAGCGTAAGTTCCAGCGATTTGAATGATCTTAAGTTTGGAGACAATAAAGTAATAATAAAGGCAGGCGGAAAGGAGTCTACAAGAGATGTTTTTTCCAATGAATCCACATTGAGCGTTTTAGGGTCCTTCTGCAATGCGGGAGCAAAGGGTGGAAATCTTAGCATAAATGATGTTGAAATAGATAATCAGGGAGAAGGAAGCGATGATGAATGGAATCTTCTTGATATTATAGATGTTAATGTAGAGGTTGAAAACAAAGGAAATGTTGATGTTGATAATGTTGTTGTTGAGATTGGCTTGTTTGATTCTTCTGGAGTAAACCAGGTTAATGATCTTGATTTTGAGAATGTTGATGAGGAAGAAATAGAAGTGGGAGACCTTCGTGATGGCGAGGATGACAGCATAACATTCAGATTTAGAGTTCCTGCGGACATAGAAGATGGAGGATACAGAATTGTAGTCAAAGCATTTGGAGATGATGTTGGAGAAAGCAACGAATGCACTGACAAATTTGACAGCAAGACATTTGAGGACATAAATATAGAAAGAGAAAGCGACGAAGGAAAATTTATTGCTTTTGAAGAGATGGTTGTAACGCCAAGTGAGCTGACTTGCGGGGATACTGCTAGTTTGACATTAGATGTATTTAATATTGGAGACGAAGACCAAGACCAGGTTAAAGTTAATTTATTAAGCACAGAATTAAAAGTTGAAGAATTTATTGAAATAAAGAACGACCTGGATTCTGGAGATAAAGAAACAATTAACTTTGATTTTGTAGTTCCTCAGAATGTTCAGGACAAGACATACCAACTGCGATTAAATGCTGATTATGACTATAGCAGAGGAGATTATAGGGAGTCTTCTGAAGGAGATACACTGGTTGCAGTTAAAGTTATTGGTTGTTCTCCTGTAACTGGCGGAGGCGAAGGAAGAATATCTGCAATAAATGCTGTTCTTGATTCTGATGCTAAAGCAGGAAGCGAGATAGTTGTAAGAGGAAGCGTAACCAACGTGGGCTCTGAAAGAGCAAGCTTCATTATTAGTGCATTAGACTATGACTCCTGGGCCAGCTTAGACAGTATATCAGAGAGAATTTTACAGCTTAATCCTGGAGAGAGCAAAGATGTAAGATTTACATTTAATGCTAATGAAGATGCAGAGGGAGAGAATTCTTTTGTTATTGAAGTTCGCGCAGGAGATAAAATTGAGACAAGAGAAGTTTCAGTTGATATTGAAGGAGGCATTCCAACAAGCGGCGGTGTGACTGGACTTGCAGGATTGGACCTTGGAGATAACGGACTAATCTGGGTAATTGGAATAGTAAACGTGATATTAATTATTCTAATTATAGTTGTTGCAGTAAAAGTTTCCCGCAGATAGATTATTAAATTAGTTTTTCTTTAAAATTTAATGAAACTAAAGTCAGCTGTATTTTTGATTTCCAGATATTTAATTCTTGTTGCGCTTGGATTATTTAATCTGAGTCTTTTTTATCTTGTTTTCACGCCGATTACAGTTGAGCTTGTTTATTTTGTTCTCAGTATATTTGACGAAGGAACAAGACTCTTGGCAGGCAATATAATCTTCTTCAGGGGAATTTACGCTGAGATTATAGCTGCGTGCGTTGCCGGCGCAGCGTATTATCTTCTTTTGATACTGAATCTTTCTACCCCGATGAAGATAAATAAAAGGATAAAAAGCATTGCTTTTCTCTTAATAGGGTTTCTTTTAGTTAATGTGATTAGAATAGTAATCTTTATATTTATTGCAATCAGCGGACAGCAATATTTTGATGTGGCTCATAGAATAATGTGGCATTTTGTCAGCAGTGTGCTTGTTGTCTTAATCTGGTTTGTTAATGTAAGGATTTTTAATATCAAAGAAATACCTGTTTATACCGACTTTAGCAACATCAAAAAGTCCTTGTATGTTACTCCACACTAAAGTGTGGAGTTTGTTTGGACTTTTGGATGCTCAAGATGCTAACTCCATGCTAAAGCATGGAGTTTTCGCAATGCATCTTGACATTATAAAGGAAGTTCATATAAAGAAAAAAGTTTCTAGGAAAAAGAAGAGGCAGCTACTTCTTTCTTAGATATTCTACAATCAGAGGGATAATTGACAAGAATATGATTATCAGTATAAATATAGTTAAATTTTCCTTTACAAAGGGAATTGTTCCGAAATAATAGCCAGCAAAAAGAAAAAGAGAAATCCATAATATTCCTCCTGAAATATTGAATAATAAGAATCTCCGATAGTTCATTTTTCCTATTCCTGCAACAAATGGAGCAAATGTTCTTATTACCGGCATAAATCTGGCGAGAATTATTGTTTTTCCGCCGTGCTTTCTGTAAAATTCGTTCGTTCGGTCGAAATATTCTTTCTTGAAAAATCTGCTTTTCAGGAAAAATTTTTCTCCAAAGTATGAGCCAATCCAATAATTAACTGTGTCGCCGAGTATTGCTCCTGCGGACAATATAATAAACAAAAATATTATGTTTATTGCTCCATGGGCTGCAAATGCTCCTGCTACGAATACTAAGGAATCTCCCGGAAGAAAAGGTGTTATTACAAGACCTGTTTCTAAAAACAATATCATGAATAAAATAACATATGTAAGGGAGCCGTATGTCTTGATAATCTCGCTTAGGTAAATGTCTATGTTTAAAATAAAACTAATTGGATTGTAAGTCAGCGCCATTAAATTGTTTAGGATTTTTTGTTTATAACTGTATCTAAAGATCTTAATTGTTTAGCTTAGAGGGAGTTTTAGAAAAGAATTTAAGGGCTAATTAAAAGTCTGTTGTTATAATTTCTTAATTTCATTTGCCTTATCTTCTAATTTCTTGCCAAAATCAAAAAAACTTTGAGTTTTACCATACACTAAAGTGTGTGGTTTGTTAGTTTTTTGGATGCTCAAGATTGCATTCATCCATGCGCTAAAGTGCATGGTTTTCTGCATCAGCAATCTTGACATAAAGTAAAATACCAACACCTACTGCGAACAAAAACACGAGTAATTCTACTTTTGTAATGTCTAAAGGTAATTTTTCAGTTAGAATAACAGAGATTATGGCTGTTCCGAAGAGAACAAGTGCAATACTTTGCTTGTTTAGTAGATGATTATATTCTAAATCTTTGACATTTTTCTCTTTTAATTTTTTGCTTAGCATTTTATTGAACATCTAAAAAATAAATAAAACCAAGAAGTGTAATAATTACACCAGAAACAAAGCCACTGATAGTAAAAGAGTTTGATAATCTAATTATTGGAGTTGAGACCATCAACAAAACTCCTACAATCATAGCGATTACTGAACCAAGTTTTTGCGAGTTCTTTCTCCTAAATGGAAATAGCACTTTTTCGTCCTCTTTTTTATAATCTTCTTTATGATTTATTGCTTTATATTCTTTTTTGATTTTTGTTTTCAATTTTCAGCACCCGTTAACTTTACAATGTACTAAAGACCTCTTCTTGCTCTCGCGTCAATTATGGCTTCTACCTGGAATTTTTCTACTACCTGGGTTATCTCGCAGTTTGAAGCAGTAAGGAAGAAACATGTTGGTGTCTCTCTTTCTATTTCTGTTTTGTCTCCTGCGCGAAGTATTAAGACTAAGTCATCCTGATGGGTTTCACAATCAGCGTATGTGAGATTATTTTCCAAGGCGAGTTCTTTTTCTGAAGTTGCACTTCTTATTGGAATCATGTTTGCTGAGAGAAATGACGCAATACTTGATATTGCAACTGAGCTATATGGGCATTTTGCAAGCTCTGTTGCGTTTATACTAAGATAGGTTGTTCTTTCTGATTCTAAGAATATTTCTCTTTCTATTGTAGCATTGTTTGTTCTTGGGTCATTTCTCAGATAAAGATTGTATTTAACTACTTCTCCGGTTGTATCCGGGAAATAATAGTAATAATGATAAAGAACTTTGTCTCCGAACCTTTCTTTTGTGAATGTTAATCCTTCATAGTCGAATCTGTGAAGCGACTGGAAGATTGAATATGAAGCTAGAAATACTACTACTATTGCCAGCATTATACCTAAGACCCAGTATAACTCTTTGTTTTTTATCTTTGGTTTTTCAGTTACTTCTATTGGCTTCTCCTTTATTAATTTAGTTGTTTTCATTGGTATTTTAGATAAATTGTATTTTTAAAATCTCTTATTGTTGAATTATAGTGAAAAACATAAATAATTGAACAAAATAGTATGTTTTTCTAGAGCAATATTTTGTAAAGGAAGGCGTCTACTGCTTTTATATTTCCGTTGATAAAAACACAGTTGTCCTTTTGATAAACTTCGTTTTCCAAGGTGTTGTTTATTATTATTAACATGGCTGAGCAGTCTTTTTCAGGGAGGTTTTTCTCGCACTTTCCGTAGCAAGCTTCCTGAACTCTATTTGTAAATCCGCCTAATGTTGTGGCGATTTCATTGTATTCCTGGAGGTTATCTCCAGAGTCTATGTATAAAAAAGAGTTTTGATAATTATTCAGCGTGAGAGTTACGTCAACGGGGATGTTTGCGACAGTTTCTTTGGTGTTTCTGAAATAGAAAATACCGTTATTGGTTTCTACACCAAATTTTCCTTCTTCATTAATTAATGGACCACTTTTATCATCCGAGGAGCTAAATGAGAGACTTGAAAGAAAAGCATATCCCGCTGTTCCTATAAAAAGTATTCCTAACATAAAAATAGCCAGTATTAATGAATTTCTTTTTCGCTTTCTTTCTGTTTCCTCTGGAGTCATTATCTTTCTCATTTTTCTAATAAATAACCTGGATTTAAAAATACTATGTATCGATGGTTGAATGAATTAAGGAGATATTCTCTTTATCTCTTTGATATTGTCAAAGTCTGCGTCGTCTGAGATAACTTCTGTACAGTTTTGTGATATGGCTGTTGCGATATGAATAGCGTCTCTAGGTTTTAAGTTATAATCTTTAATTAGTTCTTGAGCTTGAGCAATAATGTGTTTGCTGGCATCAACTAAAATCAGATTTGGAAGTCTAAGAAATTGATATCCTTCCTTTACACATATATCTCTTCCAAGATTTTTACCTATGATATAAACTATTTCATCCCATGTTAAAATTGAAGTTACAGCTATCAACTCTTTCTTAACAACCTTTGAGATTATTATTTTGCATTTCTCTGCTTTCTCGTCATCGTACAAAATAGAATTCAAAAACACGTTTGCATCAAGGTACTTCTTCATCATACTGCTCTAAAATCATTTCTTTGATTGTTTTTTTACCTCTTTTTATCTTTGGAGTGTTAAAAAAATCTTTTAAAAATTCTTCAGGATTTTGCTCTTGTTTTATAACGACCTCTTTATCC
>CAYIOA010000045.1:0-6501 GCA_964364885.1 Candidatus Woesearchaeota archaeon | reverse complement strand
TTAAAGGAAAAGTCGTAAGCAAGACCATGCCTTACAGCAGACTTGATGCCTACATCTCTGTAAAAAGCAGGAAATGCCTCTTCAACAGCAGATATTCCCAATTCTTCTATCAAATGTTTGGGTGTTTCTTCATTTCCTAGTATTGCAACGTATAAAGCGGGATAATAATTTGTCTTTTGAAGATTGACCTCTAACAAACAAGAGTTAATAATTCCTCTGGAGGTATAAGACGAGTCAGAGGTCTTTTTTATTACAGCCCCCTCTTTTCTGAGACACTCCAGAAGGTCGCTCCCCGCCCTCCAGATTTTATCTGAATCGACTTTTCCACGGTCATAATGTTCAAAGAAAAGCAGATGCTCCTGGCTATAAGTGTCTGTTGCAGTTTCATAATCAACAAGCGATATTCTCTGAAATGCAACAGGCATCCTCTCTTTTGGAACTAGCAAGTTTAATATTTCTCTTCCTGTCTCTGAAGAATCGCTTTGCTTTTCTAATTCCGGCTCACTTTCATACGGCCCTTCTATTATTGAGGAAACAGCTCTTCTCTCAAATGCTCCACTACAAGGATAATCATACAGGACATTATATTTGCTAGCCTTTAAGAAAAAAGCAACTCATGCTCTTTTAGTTTCATTAAATCATTTTTTCCTAAAAATCTTGCTTCCTCTGTTCCTCTTATTAGCTCTTTAGGCAATCTTACTACAGTCTCATAAGCCATATGTAATCAATTGGAAGATGATATTTAAATTTGATTATAATATAAGACATATCTTAAACAATTATCTCGATATTTCCCGCAGTCAAACTTCCAGCTTTGTCTCTGACTTGTATGTCTATATTATGCAGTCCAGTCAGCAGTTTTATTTTTTTCTTGCAAATACCATCTTTCAATTTCATGCAGAGGGTTCTTAATTTAGGTCTCTTTTCATTATTATCGATATATTGGGCAATATCAAAATTCTTTTCGCTAATATTAACAGAAAGCTCAAAGATATAATTGTTTCTGGTATAAGAAATAGAATTTATTAAAGGAGGAGTTGTATCAATCAATACTGTTCTTTCTTTCGAGTTTACTGACTTGTTTGTTGCGTCAAAAAGTGTGAAATAATATCCTATCTCCTCGCCTTCAAAGTCAGATGTGTCTATTGCAGTGCTGCACAGACTGCGTTTTTTCAATTTTTGGCACCCCGTCAGATTAAGAAGCTCTGTTCTAAATCCCCTCTCAGAGTTGCCGTAAGTCAAGGAGGCATTTTTAGGATTTTCCTCTTCAAATTCTAACTCGAAGATATTACCGGCTATCCTGTTTAGGGGAGAGGTGCCCACTATCTTTGGTTTCTTCGAATCAATAATAAACACGACATTTTTCTCCAATACGTTGTCAAATTCATCTCTGGCAATAAAAGTTATATTATTCTCTCCTTCTTCAAATATTTTTTGTATCTTTTTCGTCAAACCAAAAGAATCGCAATTTTCGCATAATTTTGTAACTTTGGGATTTTCATCATTGTTATCTATGTAGTCTATTCTTCTCAATATTTTAGTTGATGAAATATTTATTGGTATTCTTTTATTTAAGTATAATTTTTCTTCAGGAGCATAAATAAAAAACTCAAACAACTCAGACAGCTTTATCTCGAAAGACCAGGCTGTTTGCGAGTTTCTGCCGGAATTATCTGTAACATTTACAATTACATGATGAACTCCTTCAGATAAGCCGGAAGGAGGAAGATGAGTTATAACAACATCAGAATTTTCAAGATTTTGCACATTCGTTGCAACATTAGCTCCATCAAGAAGCATAAACGCAGTTGATTTATTAATTCCGGAATTAGAGTGATAGCGCTCGTCCAGCGTAGCCTGAATTTTTGGTCTTATTTCATTAACAAAAGCTCCCTCGCCAGGTATCAGACTTGTTATAATAGGATTAGTCAAATCTAACTTAATTGTTTTTGTCTGAGGATTCTCATTGCAGATATCTGCCCAATAATTCAATTCAAGTATTCCGCCTGTTAAATTTGCACTATTTGGTGCGTTTTCTAAGCTGAACTGCCCAATATAATCAATTATGCTGGATGAGCCCCATTGATAGAATATTTGCGAGGCATCAGAATTTTCCAGTAGAAATCTCGGCTCTGAAACATACCATTTATTCAAGCCGTCCGGCTCTTCTGGAGTAATCTGGATGTTTGTTCTGGAATTAACATAGAATTGCTCTACTGAAGATTGTTCTACTCTTCCAAAACAGTCTTTGGCGCTCACAAACCACTCAACAATTTCAGAACCAGAAAATAAAGTGCTAGGCAAAACAGCTGAATAATTGTCATCCTGCAATTTCACTCCGGTAATATTTTTCCATTCTTGATTTATAAACGAAGAAAAAATAACTTCCTGTACACATACGCCTGAGACATGGGTATTTAATTGCACACTGTCAGTTGATAAAACACATCCTTTATTGATTGAATTGCCGCTTATACTTATTTTCTCATTTGGAAGAGCTCTCGTTTCTTGTTGAAAAATAAATTCTCCGCTTCCGTCCGGAACTCTGCTCCATGTATTCAGATTGTCCCCCGCATCGTCCAAACTAGGAGTTTGATCCTCTAAGAAATTGCCATTGAATAATCTTAGCTCTTCATCATTGTTATTTAGTCCTGTTAGGGAATCTAAAACAAAAAAGTTTGTTATTGTCAATGAAGGAAGAGAAAAATTTTTCCCAGCTTTATCCTGAATATACCATCCATCCAGATTAACCTGCAGACCGTCATTGTAAAGCTCGGCCCATTCATTCCCGCTGTCTGTCCCTTGAGGATTTAATTCTATTTCATTTATATACAATTTAGCAGAAACCAAATTAAGAGAAAATAACAATAATACAAGTAACAAGAGTAACCTCTCTTTCATTTTTTATGGCTTCTCATTTTTGACTGTTATACGCTTATTATTATGTTTTGTGAAACTGAGTTTCCTGCTTTGTCACTAACTTGGATATCAATATCATGCTCGCCCGGCTTAAGAGATATGCTCTTTGCGCATATTTCGTTATCAAGGCGCGAGCAGAGTTTTTTGAATTGCGAACGAAAGTCTGAATTGTCCCTGTAAGAAACTCTTTCTAAGTTCTGCTCAGTTATAGAAATAATTAAATCTGTTTTTTTGCCGTTTTGATTGTAATTAATAGAGTTTATCAAAGGAAACGCTGTATCAACTCCCAGTAATACTCTTTTTGATTCATGATAAGAGTCAGCGATATCAGAGAGATAGAACCAATATTCAATTGTCTGTCCGTTGTAACTGCTTAAGTCTACATTTGTTTCACAAGCGTACTTATTATCAGACAATACACAATCATCCTCTATATCCAGTGTTTTTTCTTTCATTCCGCCGAAGAAGTTTCCATAATGCAGAACCAATGATTTCGGATTTTCCTCTGAAAACTGAACATTAAATATTCCAGAAGCAAATCCCTTTAATGGCTCTGCTCTTGTTATCTTAGGCTTCTTGCTGTCAACATAAAACGTAACATTATAAGAAGAAATATGCTCTGCCTGGTCAGTTACCTGAAATAATAACTGGTTAATCCCTTCTTTGAAATTTTGCTTTTTGTTATAGCTAAAACAGCTGCTGCAAACGCGTTTCCATTTGTTATCCCCCAGGATAGTATTCATAAAAGTTACGTCTGTATTCTCATTCATATCCAAGTTAAGTATAACACTCCTTGAATTGTATATTTCTCCTTCTCTAGGATTGAGAATTGTTAATTCAGGAGGAGTTGTGTCAGGATTCGTGTTTGTTGACGTCGAGCAAGTTAATCCTTGAGAATTGCACTGATTAATGCTTGCAGGGCAGTATGCTCCGCTCCCTATTTGCGTAACACAAAATTGGCAGCCAAAATTGCTGCTGCATGTCCTGTCTTTTATTGCAGGATTGCATTCTGAAAATTTTATCTGCTGTCCTTTTTCTAAGCAAATAAGCTCAGCAGCATTAGCAATTGAAGCTAGAGCTATTACAAGAGTTGCAACTAGTAAAATTTCTAATATTATGTTCTTATTGTTCTGTCTCATTTTCTTTCCCGGTATTATCAAAAAGTCCTTGTATGTTACCGCACACTAAAGTGTGCGGTTCGTTGGACTCATCAAAGTCCATAGGACTTTGAGTGCCGTCAAGAATCCGACTTTGGAGGATTCTTGAGGTTTGGATGTCCAAAGTTGCATTCATCTGCGCACTTCAGTGCGCAGTTTTCTACTCAGCAACTTTGGCATAATGTAAAGTACAAAAAAAAGAAAAAAATAATAAATTGGTTTCTTAAATTGCTTCTCCCCAGAAGAATATTGATCCTGTATCGAAGTCTCCGTTACATGGTTCTGGAAGGCTTAATCTGAATGTTAAAGCCAATTCAGCGCCAGGCGCTAAGACGTTTGCTGTGTAGTATGGGCCAACTTTCAATACTTGAAGAATTTCATTTGCGTCGTAGAATGGGCTTGGATCGTTAAATCCGTCGCCGTATCCTATTCCTACATATCCTTCAACATCATTTCTAGGGTCTGTTAGACTCGAGTAAGCTCCATTTGTGGCAAAGTAATCAAAGTTCGACAATGCCAACTGATTTGTTGTTGGGCATTTTGCTCCACTGCTCGCTGAGTCGTAAAAGTCAGTTCCTGAAATGAACATGTCCATCATGACTCCAGAGCCAGCATCAGCATCGTTTCCTACAAGCAATGTGCTTGAATAAGATTGGGTTCCTGGTCTTACATCATCAAATGCAAGATCTCCGTCAATGCTCAAAGCAATAACAGGGTTAAAGAACCAAAACTCGTTCTCGTCCATTGTGCCTGACAAACCATCAAGATCCTCGGCTTCAACAGTTATCCAGTGCTCTCCATACATGCTATCTGCTGTTTCAACAGTTAAAGTGCAAGTATAGTATGCAGCTGTGTTTTCTGGTACACTATCAAGCTCTTCTTCAAGAACTCTCGCATTACACTTTGGATTTATCTTTTCTTCTCTCTGGACTATTGAATCTAACTTACAGTTAACTTCAATATCATTTCCTGCTCCTTGTGAACTTCCTATAGTTCCAAAAACATCCTTGACTTTTTCAATTCCATTTTTATCGAAAACAAGGACTCTCCATGAGATTTGTTCACCTGTAAATGCGTAGTTATTTATTCTCTCCTTTAAGAATTGTCCGCCGCCAGAAACTCTTCCTGGTTCGACTGAATCATCTGTAACAACACGATTATCGCACATCCAAACCATTGGCTCGAAATCTTCTGTTGTTATATCAGGTGTAATGCCAGTACCAATATTAACAGCTAAAACGCCGGGAACCGAAAGTAGTAATATTCCCAATACAGCTAGTGTTATTGTGGTTTTCATTTTGACATCCTCCTTTCATTTGTTAATATAATGTTCTGATAGAATAACAAGTCCTCTTTTACGCCAACCATAGAATACGTTTACTGCATTTTATTTATAAACACTGTTATACTCGAAAAATCATTCTGAAACACTTGTTTCTGTTGTTACTTTGTATTGATAAAGCCCTTTTCCGACGTGAGTTCGTTTTATTGTCAAATTGGGTTTAATCCCGTAGCTTTTTGCGTCGTCAATTTGACAATTAGATATTGCTGGTCGCGAAGCGAAAAATTTCGCGAAGAATACCCCCATCAGCTTGCTGTGGGATAGCGAAATTTTAGGCAATCTCTTTATCTTTATGTATCAGCTGTTGAATATTATGTCAAGATGTATTGCGAAAACTCCATGCTAAAGCATGGAGTTAGCATCTTGAGCATCCAAAAGTCCAACGAACCGCACACTAGAGTGTGCGGTAACATACAAGGACTTTTTGATAATAGATTATAAACTCTATAATTTCAGAAATTACAAAACTCTTTTGTTTACACACTCAAATCAAGAATAATTATATTTAAAAAGCCAGTTCACTCACATTAAATCATGGAGGCAGTTCTGTCGCCAGATTTTACAGATAGGGTAGTTGATATCCTCTCACATCATAAAGAGAGAGTTTCTCATTTAAGTGAAAAAACTAAAAGATTAATTATTACTTCTGATGAAAGGTTCGTTTTCCCCTTTGAGCACACAGTTATCCATAGTCTTTACTCCGGAGAAAGAAAAGAAGGTGTATTAGCCAGACAATTAAAAAGAGCTTCATGTTACCATTCAGCTTATTCCTGCAGTTATGAAAATTCATGGCTTGCCAAAATGCCTGAGATAAAACTGGCAGTTAGGGATTTATTTAATGTTGCATATGGCTTAGGAACAGAGTTCCATGATGTGGAGAATTTAAGAGATGAAACAAGACGCATCTCGTGCATATCCTCAGAGCAGGGAGCTGCTTTCATTTCTATAATGGCGGGCGGATTAAAAATAAATTTAGCTGACAGGCTGGAATTATTGCATGAAGAAGCGCTTAATAATTACTCCAGAACAATTTGGAATCAATATGCTTTTAATAAAATTCCCAGGCTTTTAAGCTTTTGATTT
>CAYIOA010000044.1:0-6531 GCA_964364885.1 Candidatus Woesearchaeota archaeon | reverse complement strand
CCGGGAACCAGAAATACAAACTTTTTAGAAAAAAGTTTCTATGAGTTCAAAAACTAAAAATGAATTCACTTCGTTCATCTTGTCTGCGTATGCACAACTCATCGGAATTTGATGGGATTGAAAATCCCATAAACGCCCTGACCGGGAATCGAACCCGGGACTCGTCCGCGACAGGGACGTGTTTTAGCCACTAAACTACCAAGGCATATTAGAATTTGTTTACAATAGTTTTTAAAGTTTTATCTTTGGGGGTGTTATCGGAAGACTTAAAAAGCGATTTCTATCCTGAATTATATGGCATCTTGTAAAATAAGAAGAGAATTTTATTTTGGCATATTTGGAATTCTCGCTTTAATTGCACTTTTGAACTTAGTCTCTGCCAATCATTATGTTTATAGATATCATTATGACTCTCCACATTTAGTATATCATTACGATAATCTTCATGGAGGAGAATTTTATTACTCTTTTGATGACTATCGTTCGCATTATCGTCATGACAGAGCATATTTCCAGAAGATGAGAGCTGTTAGGTTTATTGATAGCTCGTATAATGACAGGTATGATATTGTTGCAGGAAAAACAACTGGGAAGGCTTTTGGCGATGATAATAAAGATACTTCTGCTTCAAATTGGAGAAATAAATATGCTTATGATTACAGGATTGACGGAGTTAATCCAACTTATAATTATTATTACAAACCAGTCTATGATTCAAGTTTAGGATATTACAACTGGAGATACTAAAATGGATTTGAGTTCAATAAAGGTTGTTGCATTGGACGTTTATGGCACAATGATTGCCAACGAGGATCATCAGGGTGAGTTTCCTTTTAGGAAGGGTTTGGATAAGTTCTTAGAAACTTGCAAAAATAGAGGGATTGATCTTTGTGCTGTATCTGACCGTGATATTGAGCTTGCTAATATTGACTTGTGCGACAGCGGAGTTGATTTAGAATATTTTAATGGCATGATCTTTAGGCTGGGAAGATTAGGAGAGCCAAAGAATCTTAGGAGAGTTTTGTCAACTTTTATGATTGAGCCTAATAAATTGCTTTTTATCGGAGATGATTATGATACAGATATTGTTCCTGCTAAAGAAATAGGATGCAAGTTTTACCAAATACCTGAGTATATTAATGGAAGAAATAATGGGTTTGATATAAATGATATGGTTCATTTATAATGCCAAGATTCTTGACAAACCACGCACTGAAGTGCGTGGAGAATCTTGGACATCCAAACCTCAAGAATCCTCCAAAGTCGGATTCTTGACGGCACTCAAAGTCCTATGGACTTTGATGAATCCAGACAAACTGCGGACTTCAGTCCGCAGTAAAACATAAGGATTTTTTGATTTTCATTCTGAATAAGTAGTGAATTTTATATTCGAGAAATGTTTATATATAGGTTTATGATAGTTTTTTTATGAAAAAAACACATCTCTTGTTTGGAATTGCAATGTTATTTTCAATTTTTGCAGTTAGTTTAGGTTCTGCTTATTATGCAGGTGGTTATGGAAGTAATTATTACGATAATTACCAATTTTATAGTTCGCGAAGTTCTGGGTATTATGGGGGACCAAGTTACGGAAGTTCAACAAGCTACCAGAGAACTAACTCAATGCAATATTTAGGCGGCGGCGGTTACGAGCAAACTGTTCATACTGTAAAAACAACAACAGTATCACCAAGAAACTATGGATATAGATATTATGGAGGATACAACTATTATCCTATGAATTATTATTCTTACAGGCCGTATTCTGGCTACAGCAGAAGTTATTATTCCTATCCATATGACGGAAGCGCTGTGCTTTATGGGTATTAGAATTAGATATAGTGAAAAACATAAATAATTGAACAAAATAGTATGTTTTCCCCTTGATAGTCAAGGCATAATTGTTCAATTTGCAATGTCCTTGACTATAATAATCTGTCCTACTCAATAATAATATCTTCTCTCGGCAATTTTATTATGTCTATGACTTTGTCACCTTCTTTAAGACGAACGACGTGAACACCCTGCGTTGCTCTGCCCATCACCCTTAGATTTTTCATATTTGTTCTTAGAACCATTCCTTTTGCTGTTGTTACAATAACAGAGTCTTGATCATTTACTGAAAGCGAAGAGACTATACTGCCGGTTTTGTCGTTTATTTTTAAATTAATAACTCCCTTTGCTCCGCGTGAAGTTTTTCTATATTCTTCTAAGTCTGAGCGTTTTCCATATCCTTTTGATGTTATTGTTAGAATTGTTGTTTTTCCGTCTTTTGGCAGTGATTCCATTGAAACAACTTCGTCAGTTGATGAGATATCTGCTCCTTTTACTCCGTAACTTGCCCTTCCCATTGAGCGCACTTCATTTGAATTAAATCTAACTGCCTGACCTTTCTTCGTTATTAGCAAGACTTCTTGGGAATTTTCAACTCTTTGAACGTTAATTATTGAATCAGAGCCGTCTGCCGGTAAATTCATTATTCTAACTCCTGAGTTGCGAGGTTTAGAAACATCTTTTAACGGGAGTTTTTTGACCATTCCTCTTTTTGTTGCAAAAACAAGATAATCCAACTCAAAATTCTTTATAGACATAACATTTGCTATTGATTCTTCTCTAAGATTTAGTATGTTTGCTATTGCCCTTCCCTTACTCTGCCTTTCACTTGCCGGAATGTCATGAGATTTAAGCCAGTATACTCTGCCTCTTGAGGTGAAAAAAAGAAGATAGTCGTGAGTTGAGCATGTGAGCATTTTTGTTACAAAATCCTCTTCTTTTAATTCTGCGCCGGTTATTCCCTGGCCGCCGCGCTTCTGCTCGCGGTATGATTTCAAGTCAACCCTTTTTATATAGCCCGCGTTGGTAATCATGACGACAACTTCTTTCTTTTCTACTAAATCCTCCTCTGAAATCTCCTCTATTTTCTTTAATATCTTTGTTCTTCTTTCGTCGCCGTATTTTTTCTTTATTTCCTGGAGCTCTTTTTTTATAATGCCGAGAATTTCCTGCTCACTTCCAAGTAATTTTTTTAAATATTGAATTGTTTCTTTAAGTTTCTTTTCTTCCTCTTTTAGTTTTGATGTTTCAAGAGAGGTTAATTGCTGCAAGCGAGTTTCTAGGACGGCTTTTGCCTGCCTTTCTGTCAAATTGAACTTTTTCATCAGGCCTTCTTGAGCCTCTTTTGCAGTTTCTGATTTTTTTATTAAATCTACTATTTTATCTATGTTGGATAGTGCAATAAGCAGTCCCAGAACTATTTCGAGACGTTCCTCTGCTTTCTTTAATTCGAATTTGCTTCTGTTAGTTACTATCAGCTTCCTGTATTTAACATATTCTTCTATAACTTGTTTTAAGTTTAGTACATGAGGTTGTTTGCCTACCAGGGCAAGAACATTTGCGTCGAAAGTTGTTTGGAGATTTGTTAATTTGAATAATTTGTTTAAAGTGTATTTTGGATCTGTGCCTTTTTTTAACTCTATAACAATTCTGACTTTTCCTCGCGCGCTTTCATCCCGTAAGTCAGAGACATCAGGAAGTTTTTTTTCTGTTGCCAGTGCTGCGATATTTTTTACTAATTCAGATTTATTAACCATGTATGGAATTTCTGTTACAATAATAGAATTTTTTCCTTTTACTTCTTCTGTTGCTGTTTTCGCACGCATGATTATTTTTCCCTTTCCTGTGCGATACATATCTTTTATTCCCGAGCCAGTGATTAAGCCTCCTGTTGGGAAATCAGGGCCGGTAATTATTTCTGCGAGAGCGTCTATTGATATTTCCGGCTTGTTAATATATTCATCAATTGCGTCGCAAACTTCAACTAGATTATGGGGAGGAATGTTTGTTGCCATGCCGACTGCGATTCCTGTTGCGCCGTTTAGAAGAAGATTTGGAAGTTTTGCTGGAAGAGTTTCTGGCTCTTTTGTTGAATTGTCGAAGTTTGGGGTCATTTTGACGGTCTCTTTTTCGATGTCTTCTAACAATTCTGAGGAGATTTTACTCAGCCGCGCTTCTGTATACCTCATAGCTGCTGCTCTGTCGCCGTCCATACTACCGAAATTTCCTTGTCCGTGGACTAAAGGATAACGAAGCGAGAAATCCTGCGCTAGTCTAACTAAAGAATCATAAACCGCAACATCGCCATGCGGGTGATATTTACCAAGAACTTCTCCAACAACTGCTGCTGATTTTTTTGTTGGTTTTGAGTGGTCTAAACCAATTGAATGCATGGCATATAAAATTCTTCTGTGGACTGGCTTTAATCCGTCTTCAACGCTTGGGAGTGCTCTTTGAACAATTACAGACATTGCATAATCAATGTATGCTTTTTCCATTTCTTCAACTATTTCAACACCCTCGACTCCCGGCTCGTCTCCTATCTGGTCTTTTTCCCTTCTTTTTTTCTCTTCTTTCTCAATTTCTTCTTCGAGTTTATCCTCGTCAATTTGTTTTGGTGTCATTGTTGCTTACCTGAAGATTTTTTGAACTTAATTTATATGTCAATTTCTGCCTCCTGCGCCCGCTCTGCTATGAACTGTCTTCGTGATTCTACATCTTCTCCCATTAGCTTGGAAAACACTTCATCTGCTTTTACGGCATCTTCTATTGTTACTTTCTTAAGCATACGCTTTTTTGGGTCCATTGTTGTTTCCCATAGCTGATCTGGATTCATTTCTCCAAGACCCTTGAAACGCTGAACATCAACATTGTCTCCTAATTTTGAGATTATTTTTTTTAACTCTTCATCTGAATAGACATAATGAAATATTCTTTTTCTGACTCTGTAAAGAGGGGATACTGCGATGTAGATATTTCCATTTTCAATTAATTTTGGTATGAAACGAAAGAAAAATGTCAAAAGCAAAGTGCGGATGTGCGCGCCGTCCACATCTGCATCTGTCATGATGATTACTTTTGAATATCTGATTTTTGTTATATCGAATTGCTCGCCGATTCCTGTTCCTATTGCAGTTATTAAGTTCGATATTTCCTCGTTTGAAAGAACTTTTACCTGATTTGCTTTTTCAACATTCAAAATTTTTCCTTTAAGAGGAAGTATTGCTTGAAATTCTTTATTTCTGGCTTGGGTGGCACTACCTCCAGCGGAATCGCCCTCTACTATGTAAAGTTCTGTGTCTTCTGTGCTCTTTTTAGAGCAATCCCTTAACTTTCCTGGGAGACCTCCGAGGCCAAAGGCATTTTTTCTTCTTACTAGCTCCTTTGCTTTTCTTGCAGCTTCTCTGGCTTTTTGGGCTTCCAAAGATTTTGCGACAAGTCTCTTTGCTATTGGAGGATTTTCCTCGAAAAATTCTACCAGCGCGTTATAGCTGACGCTTTCTACAATCCCTTTTACTTCACTGTTGCCTAATTTTGTTTTTGTCTGCCCTTCGAATTGAGGCTCTGGAACTTTTACTGAAATAATCGCTGTTAAGCCCTCTCTAACATCATCTCCTGTAACATTTCCATCTTTTGTCAGCTTATTTTTATTCGCATAATCGTTTATCGCCCGCGTTAATGCTGTTTTGAAACCAATAACATGCGTTCCTCCTTCTACAGTATTAATTGTGTTTACAAATCCCAAGACGTTTTCTTGATAGCCGGAATTATACTGCACGGCGCATTCTACAACAACTTTTGAATCTTCCTTGATAAAATAAATTGGTTTTGTATGAAGGGGTTCTTTTGATTTATTTACCCATTTCACGAATTCTGTTAATCCGCCCTCGTAATGAAATGTTTCTTTTTTGTTTGATATTTCATCTTTAAAGGTTATCTTTAGACCTTTGTTTAGAAAAGCTATTTCTCTGAATAATGTTTCTAGAACTGAAAAATCGAATTTTGTTGTTGAGAATATCGTATCATCTGGAGTGAATGTGACTATTGTTCCTGTATCGTTTTTTTCTGTTGTTCCTATTGTTTTAACATCATAAAGCGGTTTTCCTATTTTGTATTCCTGCTTATAGATTTTTCCGTCTCTTTTTACAGTTACTTCCATGTGCTTTGATAATGCCGCTACTACACTTATACCTACTCCATGCAACCCGCCTGAAATAGCGTAACTTCCTTTGTCGAATTTTCCTCCTGCATGCAATCTTGTTACAACTACTTCTAATGCCGGGACTTTGTATACTGGATGCGGTTCGACAGGGATGCCCCGTCCATTGTCAGTTACTGTAACAGAGCCATTTTCGTTTAGTGTTATTTCTATTAAATCACAGTGTCCTGCCATGGCTTCATCTACAGCGTTGTCAACTACTTCGTAGACTAAATGATGGAGACCTTGCTTGCTTGTGCTTCCTATGTACATCGCCGGCCTATGACGAACTCCTTCAAGACCCTCTAAGACCTTAATTTTTTCTGAGGAATACGACTTGCTTGCCTGCTCCTTATCGATTGTGTTGGCCATTTTGTTTAGAATCCTAAAGTACAGGATTTATATGCAGAAAAATGAACTGGCATTTAAAAACCTTTCTGCCCAGAAATGTGTTTTACCGACGATAATTTAAGATTGCGCTGGAAGAAGAGCATTTTTAG
>CAYIOA010000043.1:1368-6699 GCA_964364885.1 Candidatus Woesearchaeota archaeon | reverse complement strand
TATAGGACTCCTGATTATAGAACTCCTGATTATAGAGATCTTGTTTACCTAGTCCAAAATCCAGTAATCATAACTGATAATGGTGAAAATAAATGGGGTGAAATCGGAGGACTTAGGGTTTCTACTTATGAAATCTTTAGGGGACATAGGTACACGATGTATGTTGGTTTATCAAAAAAGGGCCAGAGTGGTAGAAAGAATTAAAAAGAAAAGACAAAATAATCTCGATTATAATTCTTTAATTAGAGAATTGGATTTTATGTTACTAGAATAGCTATTATTGAAACCAATATGTGAAGTTTCATAATCCAATACAGAATATTCACTTTTTAACCTCCAAAAATCCCCATAAAAGAATGCCATTTGCAATATTATTAATTTAATTTTTTAAGTCATTTACCAACCGCTAAGTTAACAATGTAGTTTTGGGCTTGAATTTATAAACTTAATCCTGTTTTTATTCTGATGAAATACGAGTTTCTTGAGCATACTGCGGAAATCAAATTTAGGACATTTGGCATGACTTTAGGGGGCGCGTTTGAGAATGCTGTGCTGGCTTTTTCCGAGTTTGTTTCAAGAGGAAAGAAAATTAAGAGTGTGGAATCAAGGGCGTTAAAAGTAGAGGGAGATGATTTGAACTCTCTGCTATACAAATTTTTGGAAGAACTGATTTACTTATTGGATGCAGAAAATTTTGCAGTGTCAAGAGCGAAAATTAAAGCTGATGAGAAGAATTTCAGCCTGACGGCTGAGCTGTTTGGCGATAATGCCGGGAAATATGAGGGGCTTGATAATGCCAAGGCAGTTACTTATTCTGACATGTTTGTCCGCAGAAAGAGCTCTGGGAGAGGATGGGAGCTGCAGGTTGTTATTGATGTTTGAATGAGAATTAGAAAATATAGACCAGATGATTTGGAATGTGTTTTAAATATAGATGGAAGTTCCTCAAAGCGAAGAGCAGATAAACTTTTCATGGTTGAGACTTGCGATGCTTATTATTGTTATGCCAAAGTTGCTTTGTAGAAAACTGCGCACTTCAGTGCGCAGATGAATGCAACTTTGGACATCCAAAAGTCCAACAAACCGCACACTTTAGTGTGCGGTAAGCAACAAGGACTTTTTGATATTGCTGAGGATGATTTAGGGATAAAGGGGTTTATCATAATGGAAGATTTAAGAGACGGAGTTTCTCATTATATGGTTCAAATAAATGTGCTGGAGAAGAGGAAGGGGATTGGAAAAGCTCTTTTTAATAAAGTGGTTGAGAGAATTGGTGAGGATGGCCACGTTAGCTTATGTGTTAATACAGATAACGAGGAGGCAATTAAATTTTATGAGGCTGTTGGTTTTACTCGTTCAGGGCATACTGTCGGATATAGGAAGGGGCAGGACAAGTATTGGTATCAGATGGATTTGTAGTCTTGGATGTCTAGTAATTCTGGCAGCGTGGAATGTTAAAATTTCATAAAGAGAAGTTTGAATAATTACCCAAACTTCTCCATAGCAAATATCAGGCTGTAAACTGCTGTCCCTATAAACTTGCTACTGATTTGAAACTATAGCAGAAGACAAAAATATTTGAGCAGCTTTTTAGTCTTCCGCTAATAGTCCAAGACATATTTTGCTCAATTTTCAAAGTCTTAGACTATAAACGAAAAGAATAGGTGGCTTGAACTTATTCGCCTCTCAAAGTTGTGACTACTATTAAGACACAATAAGAGCGAAAAACTTAAATAGACTATTTTTCTGTAAAAAGCATGGCAAAAATACAAGGAAGATTTAACTGGAATAAGCCAGAAGTTTATACTAGTTTTGTTCAAGGAGCAGAAGCTCAGACAATTTATCGTTCTCTAAAAGGAAATATGGCAAACGGAATTTCTTATGACAGAAAGACAAAAACTCTTGTTGGCTCTAATGTTTTTGCCGCTGCCAGAATTGACAGCATTTTAAGACATTTAGGCATAAGAGTTGCTAACCTTAGAGATTTAAGCAGGTCAGAAGTTATGGCGATGGTTAAAGATAATCATTATACAGATGCTCCTGCTTTGATTTTGAGAAGCACAGATGATTCTTACGAAGCAAATTTACCTATTATTAAGCAATTAGTTCAAGCAGTAGAAAAAGCAAATGGGCAATTGCAACTGCCTCTAATGGTTACAGGTTTTGATGTTAGAGCTGAAAAAGATGCAGGATACGGAATCGTTGTTGTTCCAAGAGATGATTTTAAAGCAGTTTCAGACCCAAGACTCTCAGGCGAAAATGATGGCAAAAGATTTACAGAAGTTGACGAATTAGGGTTGCCAAAATTTGACTCAAACGGAAATAGAGGATGGTATGCTAAAAGCCATGGTCTGTCTGGGCTTTACCTCGACGGGCTCTTGGACGTGTTTTCCAGGTGCGACAATCTGGCTCTTTCCGATGGCAATGGTCGGGTAGTTTTAGTTAGTGCCGAAGGCACTGCAAAAAATCTAGAAAGGAGATTATAAAAATGGCGGATACAAACTTACCAAAATTTCAGGGAAAACCATTAATTGAAATTCCAGAATTTATTCCGACAATCAATTTTTTAGAAGGAGACTTTGGAAGAGCAGTTTTAGATGAATATCGAGGAAGAACAGAAAAAGATTATGGAAATGCTTCTGCCTTAAAAGTTTTAAGTTATGACGGCATAGTCAAAGGCTCAAATCCTTTTGCTGTTGCTTTAGTCGGCAGTATTGTCAGCCAAGCAGGATTAAGAGTTGCTACTCAGGCAGATTTAGAAAGAGCATTAAAGGTTAAAGTTTTGCCTTTACAAGGGAAATATGAAGACACGGGTTTGGTATTAAGAAGTGAAAGTGAGCCAAATGAATATTTAGCAAGGAATTTAATGCATCAAGTTAAGGCCAGAAATCCTAATGCCAAAATGCCTGCAATGATTCCTTTATCTGGATTAGAATTAGTCGCAGATGTAAGTTCTCCCTATAAATTAGCCTTCAAGCTTAAAGATGGCTGTGAAGTTTTTTATGATTCATCTGTTTTGAATAAAGATGGAACTTTTTCATCTGAAGATATTGATAAAAAAACAGGATTGCCTAGTGAAACAAGCAATAAAGGAAATAGAACTCTTTACACAATAAATTCTGGTCTGTCTGGGCTTGACCTCTACTGGGGCTTGGACGTGTATTCCAGGTGCGACAATCTGGCTGGTTCCCGTGGCGATGGTCGGGTAGTTTTAGTTAGTGCCGAAGGCACTGCAAAAAATCTCCAGGAGTATTTAACTCAATTACAGACAGATGCGAACAGGAAGAAAGCTGAAATTGATGCAAAATTCAAACAAGCACGAGAGATTTTATTGGGAGAGTAAATTTATATGTTCTTTTATAGCAATTAATTTAAACTGACATGTTCTAAGAAGAGTCCTAGCCATATTTATATGGCTGGGCTACACGCTTGTTAATAGCACTCGCAAGAGTCATAAAATTCAATTGCGACATTAAGTACTAATGAGGGAACCGAAAGTGAGCTGAAGGAAATATGAAGCAATGGTGATTTACTTTTAATTAACAAGCTACAATTTGCCGTCTGTCTAGGCTTTACCTCAACAGGAACTTGGACGTGTATTCCAGGAACGACAATCTGGCTAATTCCAATGGCAATGGTCGAATAGCTCAGAGCTTATGGCTAGGATTTTTATTAATATGGAGACTTACAATAATCTTTATTCTCAAATTATTAGCATAGAAAATCTATTTCTTGCTTATAAGAAGGCAAGAAAGGGCAAGTCAAGGAAACTTTATGTTCTTGAATTTTCATCAGATTTATAGAACAATCTATTAAACTTACATGAAGAATTGAAAGCCCAAACATATAAGCCGAAGCCCATTGTAAACTTTATAGTTAAAGACCCAAAAACACGAAAAATAAGTAAATCTGCTTTTAGAGATAGAATAGTTCATCATGTGATTATATTAATAATCGAACCCATTTTTGATAAGGGTTTTATTTATGATTCGTGCGCAAATAGAAAAGGCAAAGGAAACTTATTTGCGCTGAAAAGGTTAGACTTCTTCATAAAAAAAGTTTCTCGGAATGGAAAAATCAAGGGATGGTTCAATAATAATCAAATAAAAGGTTATTGCCTTAAAGCGGATGTAAAACATTATTTTGAGGAAGTTAATCACGAGATTTTGATTAAGATACTAAGAAGAAAAATTACTGATGAAAAAGTTATCTGGCTGATTGAAAGAATATTGGCAAATACGCCAATCGGGGGGGGGGGCGAACCACCCTTTCGCAAAGGTAATGCCGCTCGGTAAAATGACTTCGAAATTTTTTGCTAATGTTTACGTTAATGAATTTGACTATTTTGTCAAGCATCAATTAAGGGCAAAATATTATATCAGATACGTTGACGATTTTGTTATTTTGCATTCTTCTAAAGAGCAACTTGCTGAATGGAGAAGAAAAATTGATAGATTTTTACTTGAAAGGTTAAAATTAGAATTACATCCTCAAAAATCGAAAATAATTTCTCTTTCTCGTGGAATTGATTTTGTGGGGTTTAGATGTTTTTGGCATTACAGATTATTGAGAAAGAGGAACACGAGAAAAATGCTTTTAGTTGTTGAAAATTATAGATGCAGACAGATTTCTAAGGAAAAAGTATTAGAGAGTTTTCAAGGTTGGAATGCTTATGCTAAATGGGCTGACACCCTTATTTTGAGAAGAGGAGTTGTTAAGAAAATATATTCTCCCAGCACCTGCTAACTTAACAATATTCTGTCGGCATAAACTTTAAGAAGGGATGCGAAATAGAACAGCATGGACAGAAGACTAGTCCCTCTGCGGGCTGTGCAAATAAATGTTGCAGTACTTGGTTTTATTCCTACTTCAGACGCAGACGGATTTGTGCGTTCGCGGGTTGGAGATTATTATTGCAGACAGGAGAAACCATATATCTGCCGTGAAAGCAAGAAACGCCCTTTGTATGTTTTTTCTTCTGACCTTTCGGCATTTCGGCGCTCGTTTTTTTCTTTTCTTGACGATGAGGGAGATATAGATTATATTTCAGAAAAATTCGGCCGTTTTTCTGATAACTTGCTAAAACGTGCTGGGCAGTGCCAGCCGATTGCGCGAGTTATTGCGCCTGTTCAAATTCAGCTGAAACAGGAATTGGGTTTTGTGCCAATGAAGTCATTATATCCTTTGGCTTTGAATGACGAAGAGCTGGAGCATTTTTTCTTAGAGAGCGACAGCGGAAATAATTATGTGCGTCCGGGAGCTTTGGGAGAGACTCGAGAGCGTTTATTGAAAAGCTTTTGGAAAAGCCGTTTGTATAAAAGTTCAGCGCAG
>CAYIOA010000043.1:0-1268 GCA_964364885.1 Candidatus Woesearchaeota archaeon | reverse complement strand
GTCGGTGGAGTGGCTGCTTTTGATATTAAAAGAGGAATTGTATCTCCTGGGGGAATAGGTTTTGACGTAAATTGCGGAGTTAGATTATTGAGAACAGAGCTAAAAAAAGAGCAGTTCTTGAAGAAACGCGATAGAGTTTTGGATAGTCTGTTCAGGAATGTTCCTTCTGGCACAGGAAAAGGCTCAAGATTTCAGGTTAGCAAGGAGGAGCTGCAGGAAATATTGGATAATGGTGTTAAATGGGCATTGAGGAAAGGATATGCAACCAAGGATGATATTGAACATACTGAGGATAATGGATGCATTAAAGGGGCAGACTGCTCGAAAGTAAGCGAGAGAGCCATTGCCCGCGGCAAGGAGCAGCTGGGAAGCATAGGCTCTGGAAATCATTTTCTTGAGGTGCAATTTGTTGAGAAAATCTATGATTCTGAAGTGGGGGATGTTTTTGGTTTGTCAGAAGGACAGGTTGTTGTTTTGGTTCATACAGGAAGCAGGGGGCTTGGGCATCAGGTTGCTTCTGACTATCTTTTGAAGATTGAGAAAGAAATAGGCACTAAGGGACTGCCGGATAGACAGCTGGCTTGCGCGCCGATTGAGAGTCAGATTGGGAGAGATTATTTATCTGCCATGGCTGCTGCAGCGAATTTTGCATTTGTTAACAGACAATTGATTACTCATCAGGTTAGAAAGATATTTAATGAATTTTTTCAGGGTGTTGAGATAAGAGTTGTTTATGACGTGGCTCATAACATTGCCAAGATTGAAGAGTTTGAAGTAGACGGCGAGAATATTAATCTGCTTGTTCATAGGAAGGGAGCGACAAGAAGTTTTGGTCCTGGAAGAAAGGAGTTGCCTAATGATTATCGGAAAATCGGGCAGCCGATTTTAATTCCCGGGAGCATGGGTACTGCGAGCTACGTTTTAGTCGGGACTAACGAGGCGAGAAATATTTCATTTGCATCAACTGCCCACGGGGCAGGAAGAATGTGGAGCAGGACGAAAGCAAAAAATGAATTGAATGTAACCGACGTAAAAAAGGAATTGGAAAGGGCAGGGGTTGTTATTAAGTCAGGCTCAATTAAAGGCATTGTTGAGGAAGCTCCTGAAGCATATAAAGATGTTGACGAGGTTGTCCGCGTGAGCGATGAATTAGGGTTAGGAAAGAAAGTTGCGAGGTTAAAGCCAATTGCTGTGATGAAAGGATAGTTGGAAAGATATATAAAATATTATTCCTTTATGAAAGGTATCTCAAGAAGATGGAATACAAA
>CAYIOA010000042.1:0-6831 GCA_964364885.1 Candidatus Woesearchaeota archaeon | reverse complement strand
GAATAGTGTCTCAGATTCCCTCTCAGGGCTTCTCCGCTAAGAGCCCTTACTGATCGTCGGCTTGGTGGGCCATTACCCCGCCAACAACCTAATCAGCCGCAGCCCCATCCTAACGAAGTTTCAGAAATTTCACATTCCAGTAAAAATCTCCTATCGGACATTAGCGTCAGTTTCCCGACGGTATTTCCGCCGTTAGGGCAGGTTAGCTACGTGTTACTGAGCAGTTCGCCCTCGATTTCTTGCGAAACAAAGAGACTTGCATGTCTAATTGCAAACCAGATAGCGGCAGCCTCCAGCAGGATCAACTGGATTTAAAGTTATTATCCTGCTAAAAAC
The DNA here is from genome assembly GCA_964364885.1 of Candidatus Woesearchaeota archaeon. Lineage (GTDB taxonomy): Archaea > Nanobdellota > Nanobdellia > Pacearchaeales > GW2011-AR1 > UBA73. Next base: position 6,495 of record CAYIOA010000042.1, on the reverse strand, counting down.
ACTCTTGCCTCCACGTTTAATATTTGGGATGTATAGAATACTACATAATACTTGCATACCTCATACCCTAATATGCAATACGCCGTTGACTATGTTAAGTTTACCGACGATAAACATTAAGGCACTCATTATAGTTAACATCTTAACGTTAAAATGTTATAGAGTTTTGTTTATAAATGTTATGGAGATGTCGGCTTTAGTTGCCACGAGCAAATCCTCATATATAAATAAGTTTGAATATACTCTACTTTAACTTTGAGAATGTATAAATCATTGAAATTACGAGAACCAAAAACAGTTGAGGAAATTATAATAGAGAGCATGGAAAATGCTGCCCAGATTTTAATTGTGACAGACCTGCCGGGCATTTATATAAAAAATTATTTTATAATTGAGTAAAAATCTTTTGAACATGCGCTGTGCGACAGACTCTTCTTCAGAACGGCTGTCCTATTCTCATGGAGCGTGAGTCTCCTTCCCGACCAATTTGGGTTCCTTCATAAGCCAACTGATAAATTTTTGGTATAATACATTCCTTCCCTGCTTCACCAAGCGCACATTTGTATTCAATGATTGTTATAGGTCCCCTGTCTTCAAAACCTATGTGGGGCGCGCTCTCTCTTTGAGTCTGAACAACACCTCTTTTGTCTTCTTCCCCAATAGGACAAAAGATACATTCACCAATCAATCTGTTCTCTGTCATCTTTCTACCAAGAATAATTAACTTATATATTTTATGGGAGTATAATGGTTATTTCGGAGGCACTAGAGTATCCCATCCTTCTATGAATTCTTGAATAGGGGGGACTTTAACGCTGAGCTTTCTTTTTTCTATATAGATTTTTGCTAAGAGATAAAAAATAATGCCTAGGCTCTTTGCGCTTTTGTTGTTTCCTGGAATTATTTTGTCTATTCCAAGAGTATAGTTGTTTGTGTCGCAAATGGCAAGGACTGGAATTTTAATTCTTCTTGCATCATCTAGGGCGCTTTTGTCTGTCCATGGATCGCAGATAAAAACAAGCTCGGCTTCGATAAAGTTATCCAAGTTGGAGTTAGTTAAAATTCCTGCGGGATATTTTTTTGCAAATGTTCTAATACCAGTTGTTCTTGAGAATAACTCTGCTGCTTTGACTCCTGCTTCTCTTTTACATACTACAACTATTTCGTTTGGGGCAAACTGCGCAAGATAATCTGCTCCTTCACGTATTTTTTCATCAAGAAGAGCTGTATTAAAAACAGCCAGCGAGTCGGCCCGGCGCTTATAAACATACGGTCTCATATCCGGAGTTATTGCGCGAGTTCCTAGATGAATTGAAGACTTTAAATAATCTTCAATTGGAACAAGCGTGTCCTTTTTCTCTTCATCTTCCGCCTTTACTTTTTTTCTTATGTCTATTTCTTCTGACTTAATTGAAATTTCTAATTTTTTTGCTTTTTCTTTTAGCTTTGCTAATTTTTCTTCTTTATCTGTTGTTTTCTTTTCTTTTTCAACTGAATTCTCAAGTTTTTCTTTCTTAGCCGACTTGACTTCTTCTGTTTTTGTTTTATTTTCTAATTTTTTTGCTCGTGGCATTTCGTTAGTAGAATTAATGGGTTTTTAAAGGTTGTTGAATAAAAAGATTTTTATATGCGACATTCTCTAAGAGCGTGTGACATTTGGGGAAATTTTTGGAAAGAGCTGGAAAGATTATAAGTCTAATTTTAAACAAATCTTTTTGTTTATGCTTGTTTTTATAGCAATTCCTGCGCTTATTTTCTCTTTTATTGAAATTTATTTTGTATTATCCAATGAAGGTGTTAAGAATTTTGTGCTTAGCTATTCCCAGCAGAAGATTGAGGGCGCTTATTTCTCTTTTTTGCTGGCAAATCCAGTATTTTTTATTATTAGTACGATTCTGGGAGCAGGATATGCATTGTTTTTTCTTTTTGTTCAGGGAGGATTGATTAATCTTTCTTTAAGAAGCTCGAGATTTAGTTTTAGAGAATTATTAACCTCTTCAAGGAGGTCTTTCTTTAAGTATCTTGGTTTTAGCCTGGTGTCTTTTATATTTTTGATAGGTTTATTTCTGCTTCTTATAATTCCAGGGATAATATTTTCTGTTTATTGGCTGCTTGGCTCTTTCGTGTTTTTTAATGAGAAAAAAAATATTAGAGAGTCATTGAAGAAGAGCAGAGAATTAATCTCAGGCAGATGGTGGATTACATTGTGGTATGTATTCCTATTTGGGCTGATTTTTCTAGGTTTTTCTGTTGCGACTCAGGTAATCAGAGCACCTCTTAGTATATATGAGCTAATTGATTCTTCTGGAGGAGTTAAGTCGCCGCTATTGTTTGTTATTGGTGCACTAACAGATACGACACTGCAGTTTTTTGTCAATTTACTTTCTTTACCTTTAGGTGTTTTATTTGGGAAAAATTTGTATTTTGAGTTCTCCAAAGTGGGGAGGAAAAAGTGAGATTATTTAGCAATAGATTTTTCAATATGAATTAGACGCTTTAACTTGACTTTGCGCCATTTTGTTGCAATTCCGCATTTTATAAAGTCTGCTTCAAAGCCTACTGCATAATCTGCCAGAGAATCATCCAGAGTCTCTCCAGAGCGATGCGATAAAATTGTTTTTATTTTATTCTTCCTGCAAATCCCAAATATTTCTTTCAGCTCTAGAAGAGAACCGTTTTGATTTGGCTTTATTATCATGGCATTTATAGAGTTGTTTTTTATTGCTCTTTTTAGCCTCAAGATCTGAGTTGCTGTCAAGTCATCACCAGAGACGAGATTTTTCTTTACTATTCTTGAAAAACCATTAAAATCTTCTTCTTGCAACGGGTCCTCTATGTATAAAATATTATATTCTTCTATTAAGGAGTTGATATAATTAATCTGGGCTTTGGGGTCCAGCGCTTTATTGTTGTATTTGTATTTTCCTTTATCAAAAAATCCTTGTGTTTTACTGCGGACTGAAGTCCGCAGTTTGTCTGGATTTTTGGATGTCCAAGATTCTCCACGCACTGAAGTGCGTGGTTTGTCAAGAATCTTGGCATCAAAAAAAGACGAAGCAGCTACATCTACTCCGATGTCAATATCTTTGAACCTTGATAGAATTTTTAGAATCTGGTCCTCATTTAAATCTGTGTTCCATGCGCCTTCATCATTTTCTGAATTAGAGTTTATTATATTCTTTATTTTTTTATGAATATTCATCATTAAAATGATATTTTTCTCTGCAGAATTTAATCTTGGAATTATTAAAAACTCCTGGAATGTTGGGTGATTCTTGTTGTTAGAGTGCAAACCTCCGCCGATTACGTTTCCTAAGGGAATAGGAATCTTTTTTGACTTGGGATTGATAACCTCCCAAAGTTCTTTTTTTTGCGATTTTGCGAGCGCCTTGAGTGCTGCTGATTCCAAAGCGAAAAGCGCGTTGGCTCCAAATTGTTTTATATCTTTCAATCCTGTCTTTTTCTTGATAAATGATTCTATTTTCAGGAGGTCTGAAAAATTATTTATTTGCAAACTGAATTTCTGCTTATTGATGAAGTTTATATTCCAGTTTAAAGAATTGAAGTAAGGGGGTGTTTCGTATTTTCCAGTTGATTTCCCTGAAGGAGAGGAGGATTTTGAGTTATTAACGAACACTTCTATGGTAGGCTCTCCACGAGAATCTTTTATTTTTCTTGCAAAAACCTCTTTTATAATCATTAAAGAATAAAGAATAAAGAGTTTTTAATTTTGATTATTGCTCTTCTCTTTCTGATTCTGCTTCAGAAATTCCCTCATCTTCGCCTTCATTGACAAAACCAAGCGCTTCTGCACTCTCGACTATTTCTTTTTCCAGCTCCTGCTCTTTGGCGATAAGCTCCTCATCTGTAACTGTTTCTTCCTTAACGTTTTTTAATTTTTCTTTTCTTCTTTTCGGAATCGGTCTGTCTATTGAAATTGGAAGAACCTTTGCATTAAGCTCCATCTCTGCTATCTTTATAGAATCGTATTTTATTTCTTTTAGAACTTTTTCAGGTATTTTAAGAAGCAGAGGGGCGTCCATAGCTATTTGAAGCGCTCTTGCTCCGATAATCCTTGCAATTTCGTATTTGGTAAACTGCTGTTCCATTATAAGAAGTCTTATATATACTTTTTAAGTTTTTTGTTTAGTTCGTCGAATTTTTCTGGAAGTATTGAAGTTATTTTTTCTATGTCTTCTCTGGTTAAGATTTCTCCGCCTTTTTTCTGGCAGGAGTTAATCATATGCTGTCCATTCCATTTTGATATTCCCAAAGTAATACGGACATCACAAGCTTCTTCCTCCTCTCTTGTTGGATCAAGGATTATTGAATCTCCTAATTTAAAAAAGCTGAATGAAATAGGAACTGTTTCAGGAGAAAGGGGAAGTTTTTTTTCTTTTTTCTTTTCATAATCTATATTTCCTTCTTTGTCTATTTGCGGAAGATATGTGTTTTTCAGCGCGACAACTGCGGCAAGCAGAGAAGCGTCTATTATATTTCCATCGTCGTTTATTGGATAAATGTCTATCATCAGATTCCAGACTTTCTCTTTTTCAATTAAGAGTTTTGATAAATCTATTATTCCGGATTCGCGTACTGCCCTGTCTACAAGACGAGGCAGCTCTATGGCATTAAAACCTGGAGGACCTGACTCAAATTTAGGTGAAGCTAAAGGAAGTAAATCTCCAGACACCATTAAATTTCCTTTATTTGGAGAGTCCGGGTATGGCTCTCCAACAGACAATTTCACTCCTGCAATTACTTCTGTTTTTCCAATCTTAACTCTGGCACTCCCTTCGGATTTGTTTGAAACATCCCCGCTGATTTCAATTTCTCTAAAGTCTAATAATCCCCTGGAATCAAATCTTTTTCCTTCTGAGAACATCCTGCTTAATGTGTTTTTTGTTATGTTTGAAACTTCCATTTATTCATCGCTCCCCAGAGTGTTTATGGCTTCCTTCAGTGCTTTTTTTTGAACTTCATAAATTTTTGAGCAGGCTTCTGCTCCTGCTTTAAGAGCATTGTTGAATAATTCCGGCTGTATTTTTCCGTCCATCTGCAGCAAAGAGAATTCATCTGAATTTGCTAATTTTGCTATTGCCAAGTCTGTTGCACCCTCTCCGTCTTCAAAGTCTTCTTCTTCTTTTGTAATATCCACTACTATTTCCTTGTCCAACTTTCCTACTGCAAGCGAACAGACTAAATCGCGCATCGGAATTCCAGCGTGCGCCAGAGCCATTGAGGCTGCGTTGATTCCTGCTGTTCTTGTTCCGGCATCAGCCTGGAGAATATAAATCTGGACATCTATAACGCTGTTTGGAAATTGTTCTAAGTAGACAGCTGGAATTAAAGCCCATTCTGTAACTTTGGAAATCTCTTGGGACCTTCTTGACGGACCTGGTTTTTTTCTGTCATAAACTGAAAAACTAAGAAGGTCATAATTGCATCTTAAAACTCCTTTTGAAGGATTTTGCATATGCTGAGGATGCAATTGTCTTGGACCATAAACTGCTGCAATTGCAATTGTGTCTCCAAAAGCGAATAAAGCTGAGCCATCTGCATTTGGAACTACGCCTATCTTAGCAATTATCGGCCTTAATTCATTTGGCTTTCTCCCATCAGACCTTTTAACTGCCATTTTCAGCCTCCATAAACCATGACTCGACTAATTCTGTCAACCCACTAACATAAACCTTGCCAGCGACAAATTCTATTGCTTTGCGAGCTTTGATTTCTGAGTCCAGAGACTGACCGCTTACCCATATCCAGCCGTTTTGGCCTACTACTATGTTGCATCCTGTCCTTTCTTTTATTAAATTGACCATGCTCCCTTCTCGACCTATAACTCTCGGCACTCTGCTTGGTATAATTCTAAATATAAATCCGCTTTCGAGCTTTCCAAGACCTTTTCCTTTTAATGTGAGGTCTATGTTCTTATTTTTTAGAGTCCATATTTTTGCTGATATGACGTCGCCTATAGCCAGATATTGCTCCATTTCATTTCTATTAATGTATTTTGGAAATTCTTCTATTGAAAGGAAGGCTGAAAAAGCAGAGTCTATGTCAACCAACCAGCCAGAGTAAGTAATATCTGTTATTCTTCCCACAACAACATTGCTCCTTCTTGGAATAAATGCCCCGAATATGGGGATAATTCTTACAACTCTCCCTGATTCTTCAGCAAGACCAAATTTTATAGAAACAATGTTATCTCCATCTCTTCTTGTTCCTTCTCCTGGAAGATAATCTTCTCCTGTTACAATTATTTCTCCTGGAACAACTATCTTTCTATTCGACTCTTGCGAGTCATCAGAAAAAACTTCTCCGGCTTCATGTGCCTCGTTAATCTTATTCTTCATATTAATCTTAATCAGACAGCAGAATATGCAATATTATTCTTCGTCAGTTTTAAACTGTTTTCGATAGTTTTTAAATTTGCCGGTTTTTGGTTTTGAAATTCGGACAGAGCAACTATTTAAACTTTATCTTTGATTT
>CAYIOA010000041.1:0-7234 GCA_964364885.1 Candidatus Woesearchaeota archaeon | reverse complement strand
GCAAAGGCGGGTTTTGTCTACACAGAGAGGTCCGCGGTTCGATTCCGCATAGACTGAGGTCATAGAACTTATGGCTACGTTAATAAAATAAACAGTACTTATGTGGTCATAAGTATATGACTACATTATAGAAAAATATATAAATCAGGTAGTCATAATTATCGCATGGTTCATAATGAAGTTCAAGAAAAAAATGGAAGAAAGTATTACTACAGGGTCAAATCAGTAAGAACAGGAAAGAAAGTAAGAAAAGAGCGAATTTATTTAGGAGTTAATCTTAGTAAAGCGTATCTTGAAAAAAAAGAAAAAGAAGCAGATAAAAAATTGAACATTTTTGATGTAATTTTAACAAAAGATGAAGAAGAGTTTTTGCGCAAGGTAAAGAAGGAATTTTCAAAAGAGCCCAGAGAAAATTATGAGAATAGGTACGAAGCATTTTGCTCTCTATTTACTTACGACTCTACAGGTATTGAAGGTAATACATTCACATTATCAGAAACATCACATCTGTTATTTGATGGTATTGTTCCAAAAGAAAAATCATTAAGAGAGATTCATGAAGTAATAAACCATAAAAAAGCATTTGATTTTATACTGAATTATAAAGAAGACATAACAAAAGAGTTTATATTGGAATTACATAGATTAGTGATAGCAAATACTTTAAGGCAGGATTTAATTTCTCAGTCAGGAAGATACAGAACTGTTCAGGTATTTGCAGGAAGGTCAATTCCGCCTAATCCTTCTGAAGTTCCTAATCAGATGGCAAAATTATTAAAGTGGCACACTATCAATAAAAAGAAGCTTCATCCTTTAGTATTATCCTCATATTTTCATATAGAATTTGAGAGAATACATCCATTTATTGATGGAAATGGCAGAGTTGGAAGATTATTAATGAATTTTATTCTTTATAAAAACAAGTTTCCTATGATAAACATCCCGAAAAAAAGAAAATTTAAGTATTATGAAGTTTTGCAAAATGCGCAGTATAAGAATAATCTTCAGGGTTTTGTAAGGTTTTTAATCAGTATTTTAAAAAAAGAAAAATTGAGATTTTAATTAGTAGATGAGACAAGTAGTTCGTTACAAAGGGTTACTAAAAGGATACATTAGTTTACACCCAATAACATATCTCTCACACAGATAACTAAAAAGGAGTAACAGAGAGAAAGATTTATGAATGGAGTCTTCTCTTACCATTTATATGGTAATACAAGTAGCATTAAAAAATAAAGCAAATGAATCAGCCTCAGTACTAGATGATTCTGTGTTAGAGGAATATAATGAATCTATAGAAAGATTTAATCCAACATTAAGAGGAAATTTATCAAAATATTCTCAATCAAAGGGAATGTTAACTGGCTCAAGCCCACTTATGCAGGTTCATTTATTAGATACTGGCCTGCTTCCTGGGGATGCAAGAATTATAGATAGAAAAGAACTAGAAACCGCTAAATCTAAAAGCAAAAAATTTTTACAAGGAGATTATACTAATTTTGGTTTGGCTTTAGTTACAGCAGGAGATTCCTATACGCCCAATGATTTGCCTGCTAAGGTATTAGCAGAGGAATTAAAACAAAGAGGAATTAATCTTGGTAAGGGAAAGTTAATACCATTAACTGCTTTCACTTTGCAAGAAGATGGAAATTCTCAGTATGGCTCAGTTTTTAAATTAAATGATAAAGCTAATAAAGATGACTTTTTGGATTTAGAAAGTTTCAAATGGGATTATTCCAGAAATGAAGGGCTGTCCTGTGCCCTTCTCGGTAGGGCCAGGGGCTGGGATGCCGACTTCAGGGCCTTAGGCGATTCCGTTGGCATTGGCAGGGTAGCCGTCGTAAGTGGCAAAGCCACTTCGCGAAAAATTTTAGAGAACCATCTCTCTAGTTTTAGACAAGAAAGAGACGCAGAAATTGCTGAAGTTCAAAGAAAGTATGCAGAAAGAGAGGCCTTGTTAAGAGCAGAATAATTTTAAACTATCAATTCTTTATTAGACTTCTAGCCATATTAACTTTTTGTTTATGCCAAAGTTGCTTTGCAGAAAACTGCGCACTTCAGTGCGCAGATGAATGCAACTTTGGACATCCCAAAGTCCAACAAACCGCACACTTTAGTGTGCGGTAACATCCAAGGACTTTTTGATTTACAGTTAATATTGCTAGGCTACACGTCAATTTAATGATAAACTTGCCAGAAACATACTCTTAATTCCGATGGCGGTGGCTTCATCAATAGACTTTTAAGCCTGTATTTCTCACTCAATACAATGAGAGAAATAATCTATTACTCAACAACAGCTCCAACATCAGGGAGCTACATCAAAGATGATCTCCAAGAGTCTGGAAGAATAGACATAGCCATTCACACAATAATCTCCGCGTTTTTTCTTAGTAACAAAATAAGAACAGACATTGTTCTGCATTTAATATTCGCCGGACCACCGACACCTCCAAGGCACTTAGAATTAAGACCAGTAACAGAAGGAAAAACAGGCATTGACAAAATTTACATATCTAAAAAAAACGTTTCAGCAGTATTAAAAAAAATGCTTTACAAATACAGGGAAGGAGAAAATAGAGAGGTTTTTCCAGGATTCAAAATTGAAAAAAAAGGATTTTTAGAACTTATTAAAGAGCTAAACAAACAAGAAAGAAATATATATTTATTAGACCCAAATGGAGAAGACATAAGAAAATCAGACATCAAATCAGATCCCATCTTTATTTTAGGTGACCACAAAGGTCTTCCTGCAAAAGAATTAAAACGTCTTAAACAAACTTGCGCGTCAGTATCAATAGGCAAAAGAACTTACTTTGCCTCGCAAACACTTTCTATTGTTAATAATGAATTAGACCGAAGAGAAGAAACTGGCAGGTTGTAATATCTTCTCGCTATTGCTCATGCACAGAAAACTGCAGATCTTCGCATGTATTTGGCCCAGGTATCCCTGTTCCGGGAGGAGCATTATTACACCCTCCTCCAAATGTGCTAATCTGCTCTTTTACAAGTCCAGGAATTAGTCTTCCATGGCTTCGAACAACTAAATGAATATCTGCTCCGAGCGGATTAATCAATCCAGGCCCAAATAAAGCCCCTCCTAAATCTCCAACTTTTAAACGTGCAGAGAAATCTCCTCTTCCACTCTCTCGAATAGTTGTCCCGTCTGCATAAAGCACAGAGGACTTTACCGAGTCATTTTCCTCAGCTAATTCTAAATCTCCGACTCCGCACCGATATGCTCCTTCAGGATGTGAGCAATTTTCAGGATAATTGAATATCACCCACCAGACTGTTACAGCACTTCCTGGCTGCAGTTTAAACGTAGACAAATGCATCAATGCGCCGTTTCCATTAGTTCTCAAAGAAGATCTTCCGCTTCTAACAACAGAATCATCGCTAAATTTTCTAACATCACTAATGCTCCTCTTTGAAACAGCCGCATCTACAATAGATAAAGAAACAACAGCTATCAAAACAAAGACCGCACCTAACAAAAGATTTTTCTTTAACATCTTACTTTATTTTTATAAAGACATACTAATATATAAATATAAGTTGCTACTCTAAACAAGTAATAGAATAAAACATCTCTTTTATAACTACACCATAATAATGGTTAAAAACCTATTCAACAGAAGAAAATGATGGTAAACGGAGCTTCAATAAAATTTAAATCATATCAAGAAACACTTCCAAAAATTCTGGATTTGCTGAAACTTCAGAGAGAGCTGAAAAAATATGACAAAATAGTCATAAAGCCGTTTATCACTGAGGAAAGCTCCCTCTCAAAAGAATTTTTAGAGCCAATCATAAAATTTTGTATTGGAAATAAAAATCCAATTGCAGAGGTATTTATAGCGGAAGGAGCCGATGGAAAAGATACTGCTGAATTATTCGACTCTTTAGGATACAAGCAATTAGCTGAGAAATATCATCTTGGCTTGATTGATTTAAATAATGCCGAGACAGAAGAAATAGAAGACCCGGAATTCCTGAAATTCACGTATATAAACTATCCTAAAATATTAAAGGAGAGCTTTGTAATCTCAGTTGCTAAAACTTCAGATAATGAAGAATACGGAATGAACGGCGCGCTTTCCGGAATGCTGGGGGCATTTCCCTCAAGTAAATATAGTGGAATATTCTCAAGAAAAAAGAGCAAAATAAGAAAATGGCCTATAAAATATTCAATTCACGACATAATAAGATGTAAAATGCCAGACTTTTCAATAATAGACAGTTCAGAAAACAAGGTTATTCTGGCTGGTCTGCCTGTCGAGATAGAAAAACAAGCGGCGAGAACTCTAGGAAAAGATTGGAGAGGCATTCCTTACTTGAAGCTTATAGATGAAATGCTTATTGAAAAAAATATTGAAATTCAAAAAGCAGAGCAAAATATATTAATCTAGCCAGCTACTTGACTCTATGAAAAGATCAATTAGACTTTACCTTACAGGTTCTGTTCAAAGCTTATTCTTTGAGCAGTTTATCAAAACTCACGCAGACAACCTAAATGTTTATGGCTTTTTAAGAAGGTTGGAAGATGGGAGAGTTGAAATATTTCTTGAAGGAGATAATTCAAATGTAGAGGAAATGGCTTCAATATGCCGAAGAGGACCTAAATACGCTAAAATAAGGAATATAGATGAAAAAGAAGAGAAATTTCAAGAGTTTAAAGAATTTAAGATATTAAAGATATAAAATAAATTAAACAACTTTTTTCAGTTATTCCCCCAACTCTTCGTCTTCATCTTCGTCTTCAGAGTCTTCATCATCATCTTCCCAATCATCATCATGATCAGACTCCTCGCCTTTTTCAAAGTTCATAGACACCCCCGCACAAAGCATGAAATTACCTTATTTAAACTTTATTTCTCTTGAATTTTCATGTTAAAATATGAGGATTAAATAAAGTATATAAATGCCCCTCTGCTAGTTTAAAAATGGGCAGAGAAGAGCAGATAATAAGCGAGCGTTTGAGAAAACTAAAAGAGCTCAAGTCGCTCGGAATCAATCCGTACCCAAACAAATACGACTCAACACATTCCACATTAGAGTTGCAAGAAAAATATGAAAAATTAAAGCCGGAAACTCATAAAAAAGACAATGTAAAGATTGCAGGCAGATTAATGGCGTCAAGAGATATAGGAAAGATTATTTTCGGGGCAATACAGGATTCAACAGGAAGAATACAAATTGTCCTGCAGGAGAAAGAAACTCCAAAAAAAATCCATAATTTTTTTAAAAAATATTTGGATACAGGCGATATTCTCGGAGCAGAAGGCACAATATTCAGAACAAAACGCGGCGAGCTGTCAGTTCTAGTAAAAAATCTCCAGATTCTGTCAAAAGCCACACTTCCTCTCCCTGAAAAATGGCACGGCCTCCAGGACAAAGAAGAAAGATACAGAAAGCGCTATCTGGATTTAATTATGAGCCCTGAAGTCAGGGAAGTTTTTGACAAAAGAGAGAAAATAATAGACTCTATTAGAAGACTTCTTAAAGAAAGAGAATTTCATGAAGTAGAAACACCCGCCTTGCAGTCAATATACGGTGGTGCTTCAGCAGCACCATTCAAAACACATCTTAATGCATTAGACATAGATTTATTTTTATCAATCTCCCCAGAGCTTTATTTAAAAAGATTAATAGTGGGAGGCTATGACAAAGTGTTCACAATATGCAAGAACTTTAGAAACGAAGGAATAGACAGGCAGCACAATCCAGAGTTTACAATGCTGGAGTATTACATCGCTTACCAAAACTACGAGTATCATATAGATTTTACAGAGAAGCTATTTAATTATTTAAGAAAAGAATTAAATCTAAAAGAGGAAATTGAATATCAGGGTAAGAAGATAAATCTTAAAACACCTTTTAAGAGAATTAAATTTAGAGACTTCATACTTAAAGAAACAAATATAGACATAAGCAAAGCAGATAATTATGAAAGATTAAAGAAAGAAGTATTAAACAGAAAAATTAAAGAAGTTGATATAAAAAATTGCAAGCACTACAGCTCCTTGTTAGATGAATTATATAAAAAAGTTGCAAGACCAAGAATAATACAGCCAACATTTTTAACGCACTATCCTGTTGAAATGATAGCTTTGGCAAAAAGAAATGAAAAAAACCCTAGGGAAATAAACACAGTCCAGTTAATTATTGACGGAGCAGAGATAATCAAGGCATACGACGAATTAAACGATCCAATAGACCAGGAAAATAGGCTGAAAGAACAAGCAGCATTGCTTAATGAAGGCAGTGTTGATGCAATGCCTCTGGATGAGGATTTTATATCTGCTTTAAAATACGGCATGCCCCCCACAGCAGGATACGGAATTGGACTGGACAGATTAACAATGCTATTAACTAACTCCCAATCAATCCGCGACGTAATTTTATTTCCTTTCATGAAGCCGTTAAAGGAATAAAGGAGGAAAAGTGACAGACATAATCATAAAAAGCAAAATAAGATCAGCAGTTAAAGACTTAAATGTCTCTGGTGACGTGCCAGAAGCACTCAACAAAAAAGTCCTAAAACTTCTCGAAGATGCTTCTCAAAGAGCAAAAGCCAACGGTCGAAGAACTCTCCAGGCAAGGGATTTGTAATTTTTGTTCACACTTTTTTCTCTATTTGCATAGGCTCTTTTTTACTACTTTTTACTACTCTTAAAGATGAAAATTACTGGCAAGATTTAAATTACTTAAATTATCACGGTTTACATGACAAAAGCAATAATAAGACGAGGAAGAGAAAGAACAGAAATAGATATTTCATATTCCGATGGAACCCTGACTGTTGCATATCCATTCTATGGTCCTGCAAATGCTAAAACTTTGAGAGAGCAAATAAGACAAGATAATTTGCAAGAGCCAACCTCAAAAGAGTTAGCTATCTTCGCAGAAGCTATGTATGGAGGAGGAGAAAGAGAAGAGCAAGAAGTAACAGAAACAATGAGAGAAAATTATTTTAGAGGGTTTACCGGAATTTTATATGTTCCGAAAACACAATTAGCCCATTTCATTGACTATCCTGAATTTGACGAAAATAGTGAAATAGACACGCAAAATCTATTATTAAGACTCAGAGATAGTTACGCGCAAGTTCCTTTTGAGTATATTAGACCTGGCGTAATTGAATGGACGCAAGTAGCAAAACATCCTTACATTCAAGCATGGGCTCATGGAGAAGAAGGTGCTGAAAGACTCGCAGAGCTTACATCAAAAC
>CAYIOA010000040.1:2296-7237 GCA_964364885.1 Candidatus Woesearchaeota archaeon | reverse complement strand
ATAGATGTTTGGTTATTGATGGTTTTTTTGAGGGGATGAGAGCTACACTAAAATTTCGTCTTTATCAAATCTGAAATATGGCTTTCTTTTATTCCTAACTTCCAGCTCTTCTTTTAGTTTATTCAGCAACCCGTTCATATATTTTAGAGTATCTTCAGATATATAACCTGTCCTCTTGGAATATACCGTCTACTTAGATGAATAGTATATAATGTTAAATCCAATTTTTGTTGGCTCGCAATAGTCCAAATCTGCGATTTGGGAAATTATTGAGAAACGGGCGGGCGTCTTCTACCTTTTAATTCCACATGCTTCTGGCATATATCCAAATGTATTCCTAACTCTAAATATGGGTGAAACATAAACTTCACTAAATTCCTCCCCCTTCTTCTTTAGTATTGCAAGCTTTGGATCCCATCCAATATCATCAGAAATACAAAGATATCCGCCGTCTTTCAATGAACGATTAAAGTTATCGAAAATGGCTAAAAGTTCTCTCCTGCTAAGATTGTGTGAAACAGCAGTCAAGTTATTCATTGCAAATATTGCTGTAAAATAATCAGGCGGGAAATTATCTGATAATTTATAGAAATTTCCTACGTGGAATTCTAGATCATTATGCAATCCGCGTGCATGTTTGCAACTATCTTTATTACAATCAATGCCAATTACATGACATCGCGGATATAATTCAGACAATTCTCTAGTTGTGTGACCATCTGAACATCCTGCATCGAGGATAGTCCCTTCTTCTATTTTAGGTAGATGAGAACCAAAATCTCTTTTAACTCTGCCTGGAAAGGTATACGTTCGGGAATGCCTTTCGATAGCCTCTACTTTTTTGCCCTCTACCTTTCTTCCGAATAAATTTTCAAGTAACATGTTTATTTAATAAATAAATTAGTATTTAAAGCTTTCTATTTTAACTACTAATAAGAGACTACATAATAACGATGCCCGCCCTTAAAAAGCTCGCCAACAAAAACTCCTCGGAGCCTTCGGCTCTCGGTCTTCGCTATCGCTCAGAGGACTTAACAGCCCTTGTACGGTTTCGCCTCCGCTCCTCGCCCCGCTACGCTCTCACTCCGCTACGTTCCGTTCGGGGAACATAACATTGATTAAGTGAAATGCCTGCAAAAGTTAATAAGGCTGGCTCATAGTGGCTAACGCCACAAATAGTCTCGCTTTCAGCGAGAAATTATCTTGTAAAAATCTCGCAAAGTTTCCTTTCAACTTCTTTTATCTTTTCCTGCTTGAGCTTTCCGGCAGTATAGTTTATTTTTGATTTGTGAATTGTAAAAACGAAAGAAGGTAAAACAAAACTATCTCTCTGCAATCCGCCAGTTTGGAAATCATCTTTCTTCAAATTAATCAAATCTTGGTCTGGCCTCGGTTGTCCGGTTATCTGACAAAGAATAAGATTGTCTCCTTTCAAGTTGGCAACGATAAGGCTTGGTCTTTTCTTAGTTCTTGACAAATCTGTATAAGGAAACTCCAAAACAACAACCTCTCCTTTCACAAATCTTTCCATGCTTCATCCTCTTCTGGAGTATCCCAATTTTTCGCTAAAGCCTCTTCAGACATTATATAACACATCATGGCTTCACTTAACTTTTCTTTCTTCATCGGTCTTAATTCTACTCTGTCGTCATAAGCAATAACATTAACTTTCGCACCTTCTTCAAATCCGGCTCTCGCTCTCACAGCTGAAGGAATACTTATCTGCCCCTTCCGCGTTATTTTTACAGTTCTTATCTCTCTTATTTCTTCTTGCATTTTAACCTCTTACTTGTAAGAAATGTAAGTATTTAATACTTTTTATTTTAGTCAAAAATCAAAAATATCCGTGCGAGGCGCACTATCAAGACGCATCTCAGTTGTTATAAACACATCATTTTCTTTAGGGCTCTTTCTATAAAGTACTTTATAACGAATTGCAACTTCGTTCCCCCATGGTTTAATAAAGGTTACATCATTAATGATAATCATTAACATTCAAAACGAGCCTAACAGGAATTCAGCAAAATTTTTAAAAGTCCGACCTTATCGCTTTCCGTTCATTTAACAGCGATTCTATTCAATCGGCCGGAGATTTATTTAACTGGGCTGGTTCGATAAAATTGATATCATTTCTAAAGAAAATTAGGTGGTCGGCTGCGAGTTGATTCGCAACAGATAGCTTCGGGCTTCACCATAAAAAATTTAACAAGAAAACCGAAAGATTTATTACTTTTCTGCCTTGATAGGTGGTTCAACGCTTTGAACATAATATCCTGTTGAACCTCTCCATGGCCAACCACAAATAACTTCAATATATTTAACTTTAATTTTTTGTCCGGATTCTAAGGCTTCATTTAGTTTTTTCGCAAGTTCTTCTTTATTTTCACCATGTCTTGTTTGATTATCTACACTAAACTCCCACAAATTTGCACCCATTCTCTCTCCACTTGAGACAATACCTTCTAAAGCCATTTGTCCCTCATAAGTTTTCCAGATAAGACCTTTATGTGACATTTTATTAATCACACCAGCTCTAGAACCAGAAGAATATTCATAATTATTTAACATAGTACATCCGCCGATACTTGTAGCGACTGTTAAAGCAATAGCACCTAAAATATTACCAGTTTTTATGTCTCCTTTTCTGTCCATAAATAATCCCATGTTGAAGATAGAATTATTAGCTACTTTATAAATCTGTTGGTTTAGTTACTCCTTTGAAATTATTACTAAAAACGACACCTATTCTAATTTGGCATCATCACTGCTTAATCGCTACGTTCGCATCATGCGGACTTTCTCAGTTTCGCTCCTCACCCTTGCGACTTCGGTTTTTGAACTTCATCCAACGTTTAACAGCTTAAATCTCAATAATTTTTCCTTCCCTGCCGACGTTGACTACTTTTGTGCCTTCAATGTCTTCTTCAATTCCCCCTGCTTCGTGGATATGGCCGTGCAAGAGGACATCTGGTTTGAATTTCTTAATCGCTTTTCTTATTGAGTTGCTTCCTGGAAAGCCTGAAAATTCTGACAGACTGCCTGCCGGGTGCATGTGGGTTACCATTATTTTTTTCTCAATGCCTTTTAACCCTGAATGCGCTTTCTCCAGAGTTTCCATTAATTCTTTTTCAGTTATTCTTCCTGGTCCGGGCGAATCTTCTGCTCCTCCTGCTCCGAAAAAACCGATGTTTTGGTACTGGACAGAATAACCGTGTATATTTTTTATACCATACATTGTTGCTAGAAAATCAGCTGTTGCGAATGAATCCCAATTTCCCGGGATAATTAAAACGTGCTTGTCTTTTTCTTTAAACGGCTTTATTATGTTCTTTGTGTCTGTCCAGCCGACGAGATCTCCGCATAGAACTACAAGGTCAACATTTTCTTTTTCTGCTTTCTGAGCTAGTTTCTTAGCCAGTTTGGAATCTCCGTGCAGGTCGGATGCTGCTAATATCTTTAGTTTTTTTTCAGACGATTTTGCCATAATTTACAGAGCAGAAAGAGGGTTTTAAGTTTTTGTATTTATTTCATTTGCGAGATAATTTCTCTGAGCCTGTCTAGTTCGCTGTCTGTGTAATCGTTAATCTTATCTTTTTTTATCTCCCTTTCTGTCTCCTTTTCTTCATACATATCAGCAATAGTTCTGTATCCTTCTAAAATAGCCTGCTGTCTCATTAATCTCTCTTGCTCATGTCAAGATGCATTGCGAAAACTCCATGCTTTAGCATGGAGTTAACATCTTGAGCATCCAAAAATCCAAACAAACTCCACACTTTAGTGTGGAGTAACATACAAGGATTTTTTGATTTAAAGGGGCTGGCAGATTTTCAAGGATATTGCGCGCTTCAGTAAGATCATCTTTTTCTATAGACTCTACAAATCTGTTTTGATGAGTAAGAAAATAAGTTGTTGAGAAGCAGTAATACGCCTGCGGAAAATCATTATTCATTTTACTTCTTTGTAGAAACCATTTTTAATGTTTATTGTTCTGGAGTATATTTATAAATTGTTTTCACATAAGAAAGGGATGAAAAGGAGAAAGTTTAGCTTGCTTGTCTGGATTTTGCTTGGTGTTTTTTTGCTAGTTGGATTATTTGGGGGCTATGTTTTTTATTCTGTATATTTTAAAGGAGACGATGGGAATGGCGGAGCCAGAGTATTAAAAAATCCTACAGAGGGATTGAGCGACGAGGAGGCTATTTTGAATTTTGATGAGAGTTTTGTTCTTTATTTGTTATATAGTATTGGCGCCTATAAATTACATAATCCTCCTTTTAGTGATAATACTCCAAAGATAGAGCTTTATATAGGTGAGAAAATTTTTGGCGCTGAAGTTGACAATGGAAAGATTTTTGTTGATCCTGGGGCAATTGACGGGGAGGATATTGTGATAATATCTCCTGCAAGCGAGGCTGTAAAGATGCTTAGAGAAAAGGGATATATTGCTGAATCGTTCAGAGAAGGAAAATCTTCTGTGGAGATTGTTGCTGGTAAGACTAGTTTGTTTTCTAAGGGATATTTAGATATTTACAAAGAACTTGGCGGCGGAGAGATTGAGTGATTTTTAGTGTTTTCTTTTGTTACTTTTCAGGATAACAAGAAAAGAGAAAAGTTTAAAAGCCACACTTTGAGTGTAATATATAGTTTTGAACATATACTTCAGGACAAAGAGTTTAAAATGAAAGATAATTTTGACATATTTTTCAGGAGAAAGCCAGCATTGATGCTAGTTGCTCTAAAGAGAATAGCGCGCGTGCGTTATGGAAGTATTCTTGCCAAGGAAGTTGACTGCACGTATAGTCATGCTGTGAAGATACTGCAAAGCTTGGAGAGACTAGGGCTTGTTATATTTGAGAAAAAGGGAAGAATAAAACTGATTAAACTTACGAAGAAAGGACAGGAAGTTGCAGAGAATATAGAGAATATAAAAAGAGTTGTTGG
>CAYIOA010000040.1:0-2196 GCA_964364885.1 Candidatus Woesearchaeota archaeon | reverse complement strand
AGGTCTAAAGATGGTTTTATGGCTGATTGTCCAGGTGCCCATTTTGCTGGACAAACCTGCCCTGGGTTTTCTCTTACAAACTTTGCCGCCTGAACTTTTCTGAGCAGTTCAAGCGCAGACCTTCCAACATCATTATTATGGATTTCCATGGTTTTTAGAATGCCATCAGGATCGATCACGAAACTTCCTCTTAATGATATCCCTTCCTCTTCAATATATGTTCCGAATTCTTTACATAATCTGCCTGTTGGATCAGCAAGCATAGGGTAGCTGACTTTGGCTACTGCCGGAGAAGTATCATGCCAGGCTTTATGGACTTCTACTGTGTCTGTGCTGATTGCGAGTACTTCGCATTTTTCCTTTTGAAAGTATGGGTAAAGTTCTGCTGCTTCTTCCAGTTCAGTCGGGCAAATGAAGGTAAAATCCTTTGGATAAAATATCATGGCGAGCCATTTTCCCCTGTAGTCAGATAGTCTTATTTTTTTTATGCTGTTATTATGAAACGCATCAATTTCCAAATCGCTTACACGAGAATTTATTTTTATCATTATCTTATTTTTACTTCATATATTAAAAATTTTGTTGTTATTCAACCTCTGCTTTTTTTAGAAACTTTTCTATTCCTTCTATATGAGAGAGCCGCGCCTTGAGCAAAAGTCCGCGCAAACTTGAATCTGTTTTGACTCCGAGTTCTTGCAGAATTGGTTTTATTAATTCGTATAATTTTCTTCCTTTTCTGTCTAGGTCTGTTAAAATGCATACTTTGTCTTTTTTTCCAATTGTTTTGGAGATTTCTTCTATTCTTTCTCTCAAGGATACAGAAGTCATGTGAATTGCGTATACTTTTTCAAAACCTAGTGACTTTAGGGCGAAAACATCTTTTTTTCCTTCGACTAGAATTACATACTCTTTGTATTTCTCAAGTTCGTTTTTTAGCTGTGGATTAAATTTCATTCTTATTTTTGTGCATAGTTTTTTAAATAGTTTTCAATATTGCTGTTCAGGCTGGCTCCGTAGCTCAGCCCGGTTAGAGCACTGGACTCTTAATCCAGGTGTCGGGGGTTCAAATCCCCTCGGGGCCATTTATCTGTAAACGCGCCAAGTGTGCTTGCATTTTGTACATTTATAGAATTTTGTTTCAGATTCATCTGACGCGCGAGTTTGCTGTGTCCAAAAATAGCATTTTTTGCTTTTGCATTTTTGGCACTTCATTTCAACTATCGGATGGATATTATCTTCTTCTTTAATTACTGCGATTTTTTCACTTTGTGCTATTTTTTCAGAGGATTTTATCTTCGGTATTTTGTTTATTCTATGTCCGCAGCTAGCACAGACAGCTCTGACATCTTTCATTATAATCATTCCGCCACACCTCTGACAAAATTCCATTTTATGTTATTTATAAGTTTCTTATATTATTTATATTTTTGCAATATCTGATTTATATGCAGAATCCTCTTTGCTGCTGCGGCTTAAATGGCTCGAAAAATATTAGTTTTACCCATCCAATCATAGGTATTTTGAATACAGCTTTTCCGACAATGTCCTCTTTTTTTATGGATGTTTCGTCTATACCCTGCTCGTTGTTTGTGATTGTCAGCTGCCTTGTATTATGGTCTCCTTTCGTTGCTGTAGGATTTGTGGAAACGACGCGGTGAATTATCGGAAGCTTTGCGTCTGCTTCTGGGTTTGCCTTGAATATTATTATATCCCCTATTTTTGGCTCAGTTTCTTTCCAGACAAATATTATATCCCCTTTGTTGAATCCATTTTTTAGCGGGAAAGAGCTAAAATCTTTTTTTTCTATATCTTTTGCTTCATACCATTCTGCATTTTTTGACCACCACTCCTCGAAAATGGACTCATGATACATTGAGCAGGAATCTACTACAACTAGCGGCAGAGAGCTTCCTGTTATAAGCGAGAGCAGCGGAAAAAAGACTAATTTTATTAGAGCTACTATAAGAACCAGGGAAACAAGCCAGGATTGCCATGTGTCTTTATTTAGAAAATACCAAAATCTTTTTATTGAGTGTGAGAATTTCATTTATATTATTGGAAAAGAACATTTTTAAATTTGTCTTATTTTTGGTTTAGCCAGTGTTTTGCGGGCTTTCTCGCTGCGGAGTATGAAATGGGATTGCCGGGATTCGCACCCGGGTCGCAAACTCCCGAAGCTTGAAGGCTGACTAAACT
>CAYIOA010000039.1:0-7297 GCA_964364885.1 Candidatus Woesearchaeota archaeon | reverse complement strand
GTTATTTTAGTTTTGTTAAGGTTTAAAAAGGGCTGTTAAGTTGAATTGTTATGGAAGAAGCTAAACTGGAAGAAATCAGCGATAGAGCTATGGAAGAAATGGACAGGGAGCTACGCGGAATGCTAAGCAGAGCTGTGCGTAGACTTAGTGATATTCCTCTGGAGGAAGATTATTATGGGACCGGATCTATTGATATTTTGGGCAAATCAGACTTGAAAAGGCAGAGGGGAAAGCCCTTAATTTATAACTTCGATTAAAAAACATTTTCATGTTCATCTCACATGGCTGAGATGAAAGAACTGGCGCCTGCGGCGCGCCAGTTCATTTTTTAAATGAAGTGAATAAAAATTTCTTTTTTTTGAAGATACAGACTGTTCCATAAACTGCTGCTATGAGAAAAGCAATTCCCAGGGCGTGCGTGGTTAAGGATTGTTCTAAAATGTTTAATGCAATAAATCCCGCTGAGAAGTAGACTGCTATTGTGAGTTTATCCTTATCTTTTTTCATTTATTATACTGGTATTTTTTGTATTTAAATTTGTGTCTTTTGGTTAGTTGAGAAATTGCTACAATTTAATGTGAGGGCGTAAGCCCGAACGCACGCGGTATTGACATTAAAGTTTTTGTAACAAGCAGAAGGTTTTTTTAATGTAGATTATAATTAATAATATGGGAAAAGGGGAGCTTGGTTTTACACTAGAGGAATTTTCTGTTTTAAAGAGGATTAATACACCTAAGAAGATTCAGGATTTTCTTAATAGTTTGAAAATAAATTTTGAGGAGAAGGGAGATACTTGCATGTCTCCGAGAATGGTTTTGAGAGAAGGGAAGGCACATTGCATTGAGGGAGCTTTGCTGGCTGCTGTTGCTTTGAGAATACAAGGACATCCACCGTTGATAGTTGATATGGAAGCAAGCAGGAAAGATTTTGATCATGTCATTGCTGTTTTTAGGAAAGATGGCTTTTGGGGGGCAATAGGAAAAACGAATCATGCTGTTCTGCGTTATCGTGAGCCGATTTATAAAAACGTAAGAGAACTTGTTATGTCTTACTTTCACGAGTATTTTGTGAATGAGAGCGGCTCAAAGACACTTCGAACTTATTCTGAGCCAGTTGATTTGAGCATCTTTGACAAACATAATTGGATGACTTCTGATGAAGAAGTTTGGTTTATTGCTGAGCATTTGACTAAGATTGGGCATAGCAAAATCTTGACGATGAGCCAGATAAGAAATTTAAGAAAGGCTGATTTGATAGAAAGAGAGGCAGGGAAATTAGTTGAGTATCAGGGGTAGATTTTTTATTGTGCGAGCAGAGAGAATTTATAGATGCCAATACAATAAAGATTTTAATCTAAAAAAGAGAGAAGTGGGCTTATTTATTTTTGAGTGCTAGACCATACTCTTCAAGTTTTGTTTTGACTTGGTTTAAAGAAGCACGACTGAATTGTCTTAATTGGCATAATTCATTTGGTGTGTGTCCAATTAGTTCGCCTAGAGTTGTAATCTTAACACATCCCAGGGCTTTAGTTACTCTGCGAGATAGTCCTAGTTCATCTACCTTTGTTTCCAGGATGGCAGGATTAACTATCTTGTTTATATCTTCTATTTCTTTTCTTTTTTGTTCGTCAGATTCCATTTCTAAGATCTTAAATAATCCGCTTAGAAGAGATTGATCACCATTTACTTTTATTTTGCATTCAAATCTATAATCTGGTATGGCCTCACTATAGAGCGGACCTCGATATACCGCTTCTATTACTCTTACCCCAAATTTTCTTTTTTTGAAGAGTACTTTAATACTTCTCTAAGTGTTTCATATCCCAAGTCAATCTTATCAAATTCTACTTTTAGATTCATTAGCAAACTTAATACTATTCATATTTAAACTTTCCTGTTTATTGTAATTATAAAGTTACAAGAGACTTTTATTCTGGGTTCTGGCAATGGTTTAAATACCTCTATGAAAAGTATTTTTATGGACAGTTATCTTGTGCTGCAGTTTTGGAAAGGAAGACAAAAACTCGGTCGCGAGCCGGGAGATATCCATGAAGATTATTATGTATTAGACGAGATTAGGGGCAAAAATAGAGAGATTGGAATTCGCCTTTCCGCGCCCGTGCTTGAGAAGGTTGCGACAATGAGAGCAAGATGGGATAGGTGCAACTCTAGGGAGATAGAATACATAACAACTCTTCACGAACCGGATATTGAGCCATGGCGCGATGTTGGCAAAAACTGGCTAAAGCAATTTGTTGAGCATGGAAAAGAGTATAGAGAGATACGCACGCACGAGCATCATCCTGTAACTATGGATACACTTTGGGAGTTTCTTAGAATGTATAAAGAGTGCGGCGGTTTCTATTGCTGTGATGAGCGGAAAATGTCAGCAGCTTATCCAGGATTTTCACAACGAAACCTCCAGATTCCTCGGATATGGGTGAGAATTTTGGACAAAGAAAACTGAGATACTTTTCTTTATAGTGTCAAGAATTTGTTAGATGAGATTGAGAAAGATGAATAAGGCATGGAAAATTAGAATAAAAAATCCCCCCGCCCAGAACCAGAAATACAAACTTTCTTTGTAAAGAAACCTTCTATGAGTTCAAAGAAACAAATTGCCTTTTGTTAGCAAAATTATTTGCATATGCACAATGGTGCGGGAATAGAAATCCCCCCGCCCAGAATCGAACTGGGGATCTTCCGGGTTCTGCTTTTGCATACCCAAACAGATGGTCGGCTAATCGCACTTCATCCTTATCCAAATGGAATGTCTGTGCTAGGCTTCTACAGCCAGACGCTCTAACCACTGAGCTACGAGGGGTATTTATTTGAAAGAAAGATGTTATTTAAAGGTTTTTAGCAAAGGTTTAAAAAGTTTTTAGTATTAGAAAAATCATGAAAAAGAGTTTGATAATTGTTGTTTTGATTGCTAGTTTGATGTTTCTTTCCAGTTTTGTTTTTGCGCAGAGCAATATAACTGACTCTGCTAATAACGAGACGAGCTCTAACGAGAGCGTAGATATTTCTAATGAGACAGAAGTTGACGATGATACTGAGAAAGAAGTTGAAGTTATGGATATTAGCCATGGAGCAAGGATGAGAGCTTTGCAATTGCAATTTCAGATTATGAGAAGAGTTTTGTGGGGAGAGGCAGTGATTGAGCGCCTTGGAAACAAAACTAATGTAACTACAACTGAATTGGAGGGAATTGTTGAAGAACTTCGATTGCTGGGTGATGAAGCTGGGAGAATATACAATAATGAAACTGCTAATGTGACTGTTCAGCATTTTATTGACATTAAAAAAGATGCCAAGGCTTTGGTAAAGGAGTTTAGAAAGAAAGCGAGGTTATTGTTGAGCGAGGGCGATAAGAATGCTTTGAGATTGAAGTTTAGCGAGATTGACAGAGCAGAATTAAAAGAATTGCATGGGCAGATATCTGAGCAGAGAAGATTATTGAATGCAGAGCGTGCGCGGAGAGTATTGGCTGCAAGCGGAGCTGAAAATGAGGATATTTTAAGGAAAATTAAAGATGGAGAAATAAGCAAGAGAGAAGCTCTTGAGCAGCTGAAAACTGAGATAAAGATTATGAAAGACGAAGAGAAAGATAGGCTAAAGGAGAAACTGCGAGAGGAGGAGAATAAAAGGAGAGAGTTAAAGGATAAAATTGTTTCTGAGTTTAAAGAGAAGAGACTTGAGAGAGCGTCTGATAGGTTGGCAGACAGGGCTGTTGAACTTAGGAAGAAAGGCGCAGAGAAAGCAGGCAATGTTTTGGAGAAAAATTCAGAAGCTTTAAGGAAGAGAGCTGAAAAAGTTGCAGAGAAGCGTGAAGCGATTAGAGATGCTTTGAAGGTGCGGACTGCTAATACTTCTGGAAGAGGAGATAGTGAATAATGGGAATAAAGAAGATAATATTCTGGATTGTAATATTGCTTATATTACTTGGAGTTGTTTATTACGGGGCTAATATGCTAGGAATAGGAAGTTCAGACAGCCAGGGAAGTGGTCAGGAAGGTGTGGTTGGTGATGCAGAAACAAATTCTCTGATAGAAGAATCTTTGATTGATGATACAGATGATGTTGAACTTGGCGAGGAATTGATTTAAGTCGTGATAATCTTCTCTTTTTTCGTTATAATAATTGTGTGTTCGGCCTGCGCTACTGGTTTTCTTGAGCTTTCTATTAATTGAGGGTGATTATGCAAGATTCCGGCATCTTCTATTTGTTTTAGAGCTATAACAACGCGCGAGCTGAATTTTTTGTGCAATTGGCGCGCGCAGAAGGGAAGTGTTTTGTATTCTTCTTTGATAAATGCAAGGACTTCGCGGGCAAATGAATCTCTTACTTGGCCTTCTTTTTGTATCTGATAAATGTTTGATAATTTGCCGTTTATAACCTGGCCCAGCCCTGTTGTAGCAAATGGCTCTATTGCATATACTCCTTCTTCTATTTTTATTTCTTGCAAGTTGTCGTGGTTTGGGATTGTCAAACCTGCGTGAAGCTCGTATTCTTTTATTGAGTGCCCTGACAGGTTTCTTATTGGCTCGAAGTTCTCTGAAGTTATTGCTTTTTCTATTACTGAGCCTATTTTTCTTAACGAAACATTTAGGTTTATAGTTTCAACTGCTTTTTTTAGCGCTAGTTCTGCTGCTTCAATTAACTTTTTATTTTCTTCTGAGTTTTCCAAGTCTAGTGAAAACGCAGTATCTGCCACAAAACCGTCAATATGGACACCAATATCAACTTTTAACAAACCAGAGGCTGTTTCAGTATCATTGAATGAGGGAGTCGAGTGTGCAGCTATTTCATTTTTTGAGAGATTAACTGGAAATGCCGGCTTGCCTCCCAATTCTATTATTTTAGCTTCTATTTTTTCTGCTATCTCCAGCAGAAGGATATTTGGCTTTATGATTTGTCTTGCGTATTCTTTTACCTGCTTTGCTATCTCTCCTGCATGTTTTAGCTTCTTTATTTCTTTTTCGTTCATTGTTTCTATTAGTGGCAATATGCATTTTTAAATGGTTTTATTGACTTTTAAAAATGCTCTAATTTGAGGAAATTATTCTTCTCATTCAGTTTTTTCAATAGATTAAATACCAGAATAATGACAATCGCAGATACAATTCCAATTATCCAGCTTGTAACTCCAATGGGGACTGTTCCAAACGCTTTATTTAATGGGGTGTAAATTATAACTATTGTTGCTAAAATAGAGAGTACAGAGGCATAAAAAAGATATTTATTTACTCTCAAAGACTTGAAGGATACTCTTTGCCTGAACGACATAAAATTATAAGCGTTGGCTATTTCTAAGCAAATTAATGAAAGCAGAGCTGTTGTTCTTGCAAACTCTGTGTTTTGATGAAGAATGTTAAAACTTACAAAGAAAACAGACAGAGTTATAATCGCCATGAGTATCCCTGCAATTGTAAGCCAAGCTATAAGAGAGTTGTTTAATATTTCTTTTTTCTTTCTTGGTTTTTCCTCCATTATGTCTAATGAAGAAGGAGTCAGTGCGAGAGTTATTGCCGGCAAGTCGTCTGTAACGAGATTCATAAATAGTATCTGCAATGCTAGAAGCAAAGGAATCTGCCAACCAAGGACAGGCGCTAGCAATACCCCGAAAAATAGAATCATAAGCTCGGCATAGCTGCACGATAATTGATAGCTGATGAATTTTCTAATATTCTTAAATATAGCTCTTCCTTCTTTTATAGCCACAACAATAGTTGCAAAATTATCGTCTTTTAGCGTTAAATCTGCAACTTCTCTTGAGACGTCAGTTCCGTTTTTTCCCATTGCTACCCCGATATGGGCTTCTTTGAGAGCGGGGGCATCATTAACACCATCTCCAGTCATTGTGACTATTTCTCCGTTCATTTTTAATGCTTTGATAATCTTTAGTTTATGCTCTGGTTTCACCCTTGCAAAAACAACTATTTCGCCAACTATCTTAGAAAGCTCGTGCTCGCTTATTTTGTCCAGATCCTGTCCTTCTATTACCTTTCCGTACAATCCTATTTTCTTTGAAATAGCCAAAGCAGTTTCTTTGTTATCACCAGTAATAATTTTTACTTTTATTCCTGCTTTCATGCATAACAATACGGATTCTTTAACTTCTTCTCTTGGAGGGTCCTCTATTCCAACCAATCCCAAGAAAACAAGCTCTTCTTCAAAATGGTCTTTGCTGAAAGAGGTTACTTTTTTATATGCAACAGCAATAGTTCTTAGTGAATTAGAGGTAAGCTTTTTGTTTAGACTTAAAATCCTTTCTTTTTCTCTTTCTTTTAAACTAAATAATCCCTGGCTTCTTTGTATTTTTTTGCATTTCTTTAATAAAATCTCAGGAGCACCCTTTGAAAATACATAGTTTTCTTTTTCTAGTTTACACAGAACAGACATCATCTTTCTTTTAGAGTCAAACGGTATTTCTTCTATTCTTTTAAAATTTAAATCTTCAATATGCATTCCTGCCTTTGCAGCCATAATCAAAAGAGATGCTTCTGTTGGAGCTCCGCTTATATTATATAAATTGTCCTCGCCGGTTCTTCTTATTCTTGCGTCATTGCAAACAACAGAACCCTTTATTAAAAGAGAGAGGGCATTCTTTTTTATAGGGTTTATTTTTTTGTTATACAACAAGAAATCTCCTTTTCCCTCATAACCTGCTCCAGTAACATCAATCAAATCATTATCTGAAAAAATTTTACTTACAGTCATTTCCCCTTTAGTTATTGTTCCTGTTTTGTCCGAGCATATAACGGTTGTTTCTCCAAGAGTTTCAATTATTGACATTCTGTTTACAATTGCATTTTTTTGGGCCATTTTATGTACGCCGTTAGCAAGAGAGGTAATCAAGACTACGGGAAATCCCTCTGGAAAAGCGGAAACAGCCAGCGCTATCATTAATATTATAGCGTCGATAAGAAGATTTTCTGAAGCTGGTTTTTCTATAATCATAAATAATCCGGTTAATACAGAAAAAATAACTGCTACAATAGACATATATTTAGATATTTTATTAATTTTATTCTGCAATGGGAGCTCTTTTTCTGCGGTTGAAATCATATTTGCTATACTTCCGAACCTTGTGCTCATTCCAGTGCGTATTACTTTTGCGAGGCATTTTCCGTTCACAACAAAAGAGCCCATGTAAAGAGTGTTTTTTTCAGAGCAGTCTTTTTCATTTTTCGCAGCTGTTTTTTTTATTTCTTTAGATTCTCCTGTAAGTATAGCCTCATTAACCAAAAGCTCTTTTTCTTCAATAACAATACAGTCAGCGGGAATTTTTTCAC
>CAYIOA010000038.1:0-8303 GCA_964364885.1 Candidatus Woesearchaeota archaeon | reverse complement strand
ATTATTTTGCACTCAAGCCCTCTAGTATCATTCAAGGAAAATATCTCTGGACTCTTGTAACCCATATATTTGCTCATGGAAGCATAGCCCACATCTTTGTCAATATGTTCGTCTTATTCTCCCTTGGCTCATTATGCGAGAAAATCATAGGCAAAAAAAGATACGTCTGGTTTTATCTTATTTCTGGTTTATTTGCAGGAGTAATAACAATTGTCCTCTCACTTTATTTTGGCACGACAGAAATTGGAGAGAGAATTTTCGGAAGTCCAGAAGTATATATGGTCGGCGCTTCAGGAGCAATTTTTGCCATTGCAGGATTGTATGTAATGCTCCTTCCTAATCTAAGATTCATGATAATATTCCTGCCATTCTTCTCTCTTCCTGCTTACATAATGGTTCCTCTTTCGTTATTGATTTTATGGATAATAAGTTTCATAGGGAACTGGCCAATCGGCAATGTCGCGCACTTCGGAGGATTTCTCATAGGAATATTTTACGGAATCTATCTCCGCTCAAAATACAAAAGAAAAATTAAAATACTGCAGAGAATGTTCAAATGAAAGGAAAAAAACAAGTATTGAATATCAAAAAGTCCTTGTATGTACTCCACACTAAAGTGTGGAGTTTGTTTGGACTTTTGGATGCTCAAGATGCTAACTCCATGCTAAAGCATGGAGTTTTCGCAATGCATCTTGACATAAGAACGCAGTTTAAAGAAGCTCTGGAGTACACAAAGAGTTCTCTAAACTATATCTTTTCAGCGATTCTAATTTTTTTATTGAGCGCATTTATCGGATTTATTTTAAAGGAAAAATTAGCATTCATTGACAAGTTCTTAGAGGAATTAATACTAAAAACAGCCAGTCTTAGTTTGATAGAAATGAT
The DNA here is from genome assembly GCA_964364885.1 of Candidatus Woesearchaeota archaeon. Classification (GTDB taxonomy): domain Archaea; phylum Nanobdellota; class Nanobdellia; order Pacearchaeales; family GW2011-AR1; genus UBA73. Next base: position 7,418 of record CAYIOA010000038.1, on the reverse strand, counting down.
TTTTTTCATACTGCAGAACAATGTCCAAAGCGCGCTTTTCTCCCTCATTGCAGGGATTTTTCTGGGAATACCTCCTCTTCTAAGCGCAGTCACAAACGGAGTCGTTATTGGCTATGTTCTGAGTAAAACCTATGAAATAGGAGGGCTGGCAATTTGGTGGAGGCTTCTTCCCCATGGAATTTTCGAGCTTCCAGCAGTATTTATAGCCTTGGGGATGGGCATGAAACTAGGAGCCGCATTATTTAAAAATAAAAAAGAGATAAAAGACAAACTCTACCAGTCAATAAATGTTTTCTTAATGATTATCCTTCCATTATTAATAACAGCAGCAATAATAGAAGGTTTGTTAATATCCTTCCTATAGTAACTGACATAAACAAATACTTTTAAACATCTTATCAGTTAAAATAGCATGACAACAGAACATATAACCGAAAAAAGCATCAATGAAATAGATTCAGAAATAGAAATAAAAAACACAAAAAAACTAGAAGCAGCTTTATTTCTGGCAGGAAGATTTATGGCTCTTCCAGAGCTTGTTTCATTGACTGATATAAATCCGATATTGCTGAAAAAAAGCCTGTATGATTTAAAAGATAAATACAAAGACTCAGGCATTATAATAACACAAAGGGATGACATGTGGAAAATGGACGTTGCAGAAGATTTCACGTTTATGGTCAATAAGCTCGCAACAGGCTCTTCTGAATTCTCAAAAGCAGAGCAGGAAACTCTAGCTATGATTGCATATAAACAGCCGATTAAACAGTCAGTTATAATAAAAATTCGGGGGAATAAGGCATACGACCATATAAAAGGATTTGTGGAAAGGGGCTTGATCTCAAAGAAGAAGCTCGGCCACACTGCTGAATTGTCACTATCAAACAATTTCTACGAATATTTTCATCTCAGCAAAGGAGATGAATTAAAAATATGACTCTAAGTGCCATTGATACAATATTTTTTATTTATATGTTTATCGGGCTGTACATGCTAAGTTTATTTTTTTTTATTTATTTTCCCAACAGAAAAAAATTGTTTGATTACGAAAAAGGAAGAGCCGAGCCTGTAAGCATTATAGTGCCCTGCTACAACGAAGCGCAAACTATAGGAAAAACAATTGAATCACTTCTGGCTCTTGATTACCCAAAAAACATGATTGAAATAATAATAATAGACGACAAATCAACTGATAATTCACAGAATGTAGTAACAGAATACGCAAAAAAATACAGCAATGTGAAATTAATAGTTAACAAAAGAAATTCTGGGGGAGCTGCAGAACCAACTAACATAGGGATTAAAGCTGCAAAATATGATTTTATAGCTGTAACCGACGCAGATTCCTCTCCGCAACAAGACGCCTTAAAAAAGATGATAGGCTACCTGCAAAAAAACGAGAAAGTTGGAGCAGTAACATGTGCTGTTATGGTAAAAAATCAGGAGACATTCATGCAAAAATTGCAGGCAATAGAATATGTTGTAATCTCTTTCTCAAGAAAACTGCTTGATTTTATAGATGCAGTTTATGTAACGCCGGGCCCGTTTGCATTATACAGGAAAAAAACATTGATTCAAATTGGTTTATTCGATGCCACAAATCTAACGCAAGACATAGAAATAGTCTGGCGTTTAAAAGCGAACGGCTATACAGCAAAAATGTGCCTTGCAGCCAAAGTCTACTCAGACGCTCCAAAAAAATTCAAGGCATGGTGGAAGCAGAGAGTAAGATGGAATATCGGAGGAACACAAACAATTGTAAAATACAAAAAACTATTTTTCAAAAAAGAAATGCTTGGATTATTTATAATACCCTTCTTTACGGTATCTCTCTTCCTCGGTCTTTTCGGCCTGATGATATTTTTCTATCTTATGTTTAGAAGAGCTCTCGTTTATTATCTTTCAACAAGATATTCTATATACGCACAAACAGCCATATTTGCACTGGAAGATTTAACTTTTACGCCTACTGTCCTTAATTTCTTTGGAGCAGCGCTTTTCTTCCTGGGGCTGGGCTTCACGATGTTGGTCATCAGCACAATAAAAGAAAAAGAAATCAGAAACAAAAAAGTATTTAACCTGCTGTTTTATTTCATAGTGTATCTAACAGTATATCCCTTTATTTCAATAACATCAATATATAAATTCGCAAGAAAAGATTACAAATGGTAGAAAATAAATACGCCTTTTTAAAAGCCCTTGTATTCACGATAACAGTATTCGCAATAGGTTTAATCTTGGGATTTTTTATCGAGTATTCAAGAGTAAATGAAGTTCAGCTAGCTCTGATAAATTCAGAAACAAATTCATTAGACGAACAAACAAGAACCAAAGAAATAAAAGACCTCAAAATCGGATGCGACTTAAATAAAAAAAGTACATTTATGTTCGCAGATAAAATATACGAAGAAGCTAAACAATTAGAAAAATTTGATTCAGCAAACAAATTTACTAATGACTTGAGATTAATACATAAAAAATATGATATCTTAAGAATGAATCTCTGGCTTGAAAGTATAGAGCTCAAAGAGAAATGTAAGAGTGATTTGCACACAGTTGTATATATTTTTGAATATGCTTCAGAGGATATAGAAACAAAATCAAAACAGGCCGCACTGTCAAAAATGCTCCTGGATTTAAAATATAATCAAAAAGAAAAAATGCTGTTAATTCCCATAGCTGGAAATCTGAATTTAAGCTCAGTAGATTTAGTAAAAGAGCAATATAAAATAAAGAAATTGCCGGTAATAATAATAGACGAAAAAGAGGTAATTAGTGAAATAATTCCATTAGAGCAACTAGAAAAACATATATTCAAAACCAATAAAGAATAAATAGGCATATAAAAACAATCCTGCATGAACAACCCTGATAGCTACGTCGAAGCAATTGAAGAGGGAAGAATAATTAAAGTCAGCGAAGATTACGCAAAAAGAGAAGGACTCACAATCCTGAAAAAACTAACCACAGAACAGCTGAAAGAAAAGCTTCTCTCTCCATATTCCAATAATAAAATAAAAAAACTAGAAAAAGAAGATAGAAGATCATTTTTAGACAATCTGAGAAAGCCATTGAGCTGGAAGGAAAAGCAGGTGATATTAGAATTAGTGGACAATTTCAACTGGCGGATAAGTACAGAAAGAAAAAGAAGAGGAATATCAAGAAAACAGCTTGCGCAGATAATACAAGAAGACGAATATTCTATAAAAGAGCTGGAATATGGAAGACTTCCCTTGAATGACTTCGTCTTGATTAACAAAATACAAACCGCTCTTGGTATAAACTTAAGAAAAGACGGGAAAAACTTCAACGCCCCAATAAAAGATATGTTTTCCTCAGAGCAGAACAAAATTGAAGAAAAAGAGGAGATTGAAATTCTGGATGAAGAAGTCTAATTTTCAAAAGCTATTTCTTAACATCTCTCTCAACATCTTCAAGTGTAGCTATATCCTTAGTCTTTCTGTCTGGCCTGTAAGTAGTTATTCTAGGAAATCTTAAAGCATACCCCGAGTTATAACTAGGACTTTTCTGGATATTCTGGTAAATAACAGTAACAACAATTTTTGGCTCTACACTAACATAATTATTCCCTGTCTTTGTTATCAGTGGTTTTAATAATTTTGTCATCTCATCATAAGTTGTGCCTTCCTCAGATTTTTCCTTTAAGCCTGAAGAAACTTTTCCAATCTCAAGAAATTTTTCTCCGGACTTGCAGGCAATAATATAACTTGTCAGCCAGCCGGCGCGTTTTCCATTCCCATATTCAGCTCCAACAATTACCAAATCAAAATCTTTTGCACTTGGTTTTAATTTGGCAATATACCCAACTTTCCTCCCATGCCTGTAATGAGCATTCAGGTTTTTCACAACAATTCCCTCCTCTCCGGCTTTAAGCGCCTCTTCATAAAACTTCTCAGCTTGTTTTTTATCAGAAACAATAATTTGCTTAGCGGGCTGTATTTTCAAATGAATCTTTTTAACAATTTTCTCAAGTAATTTCCTTCGCTCCTTAAACAACACGCTCAAATAGCTCTTTCCGTTATAATAAAGGACATCAAAAACATTTATTTCAACAGGCAGCTCTCTGACAAGCTTGTCAATATCATGTTTCCTCTTTATTCTCTGGCTGACAGCCTCAAATGGCTTGTATTTCTTGCTTTTTGGGTCATAGCCAACTACTTCGCTGTCTAAAATAAAACTCTCTCCGTGGATATTTTTCTTCACAACATCTATAACATCAGGAAACTGTTTCGTAACATCTTCAAGATTGCGCGTAAACAAGCTGTACTTATCTCCATCCTTATTAATCAGCATGCGAAATCCATCATACTTGTATTCAATCGCAAGAGGAGTGCCGCAAATTCTAAAAGCATCATCAATATCCTCGGCTTTAACAGCAAGCATGACATTCATCGGTCTTCCAGGAACAATGTCAATTTTCTTAAGTTCAGATTTCCCTTTTCTTGCAGAAGAGAATACAACAGCATAATCACTGGACAAATCATAAGCAGACTCTATCAATTCCTCCATTTCTTTTTTCTCATCTGGGAAAAATGCTTCGGCAATTGCGTCTTTTATAATACCATCTGCAACACCAACTCTTAAATCCTCCAGCAATGTCCTTACAATATATTTCGCCTCCTTTCCAGAAGCGCTCCCCAAAATCTCAGAAACCAAAGCAATTTTTTTTCCAACAGAACCCTTTCCTCCAATGCTAAACAGCTTGTTCAGGTTGCTAAACACCTTGCTGACATAAAGTTTGCTGGAAAATAATCTCGATTGATGTTTCTTCCCCGCGAATTCCTCAGCAATCTCTCCAAGATCGCCTATTTTTCTGAGCCTCTTATATATCTCCTCGTCTTTAATTCCAAATGCACTGCCGATCGCCTTAATCGTCAGCTGTCTGGAAATTCCAAACTGCCTGACATCATATTCAGGAAGAACTCTGCCCTTAATAAGATATATCCATTCGTCTTTTCCCTTTTCGCCAAGCTCCTTTAAAAAGTCCGCAAGAATAGAAATCTTTTCCAGTTTTTTTGTTGTTGAATTAAGTTTTTCATATAATTCAACAAATCCGAAATACAACATCTCTTTCATAACTAAAAATAAGAAAAAGATTATTTAATTGTTGCTATAAGTCTCAAAAACAGCTCTGAACTGCTACATTTATATAAGAAACAGATTAGTAATAATATGCTTTCTCAAAAGACTAAGTCTATATTCCATATATTGATAATTTTGGCGCTGTTCATATTTTTCTCATATATAATCCAAACGAACCTGGAATTTCTTAAGTCATTTATCGGAGATAATCAAGAAGGAATGATTATCTTCATAATAATAATAGCGGCCTCAATTGTTCTTGCCCCAATAAGTGCTGTTCCTCTTTTTCCATTAGCCTCTGGTTTATGGGGTTGGATAACAACTGCAATTTTAGGAATAATTGGCTGGACAATAGGCGCGTCAATCGCCTTCCTCCTGGCAAGAAAATACGGCTCTGGCTTGGTAAACAAGTTTTTACCAGTAGAGAAACTGCAGAATCTAGAGAAAAAGATTCCAAAGAATAACCTTTTTCTGACAGTCGTACTTCTAAGAATGGTTATTCCAGTCGACGGACTGAGTTATCTTCTTGGGTTATTCAGCAGCATGAGCTTCGGAGCTTACTTCCTTGCAACGCTTATAGGAATAATTCCATTCACATTTGTCATCGCCTATCTCGGCACGGTCCCCTTCGCATATCAAATATCTTTCACAATAACTGCCCTAATCATCTTCGCAATGGGCATTCTAATCGCTTATGCAAGAAGAAAAATAAAAATTAAATCCCCAAACTAAAAAATCCAAAAGTCCTTGTTGCTTACGCACACTAAAGTGTGCGGTTTGTTGGACTTTTGGATGTCCAAAGTTGCATTCATCTGCGCACTGAAGTGCGCAGTTTTCTGCTCAGCAACTTTGGCATCATTAAAATTCTTAAAATCACCGCAATCTTTTTAAATACGCGCGAAACTATAATGATCTGTATAAAATGACAGAGAGAATTATAACTTTCAGCGAAAAACCGCAGGATTTGGCAGAATTCATTGCAGGATATCGGGCGTATGAGAAGATTACAGAAACTTCTTGGGCATTTAGAGACTCAACCTTTGGAACAGTATTTGTTAACGCCCAAAACTCAGACAATGGACTATATACTGTTAAAGTCCGTACGCAGTTTGAGACTCATATTTCAGAAGAAAGGGCAACGAAATTTGCCAAATCAATAACTAAGCATTATAACGGCTCTAAATTAAGTTATGGCAATCAAAAAAGCTGGTACTAAAAAGCAATTTAAATCCACCCTCTCTTTCTCACGCCCTCATTATTAATCTGAAAACTCAGGCTCTTCTCAGGCAGATGTCTATGCTTTCTCAAATAAGCAGTTCTTCTTCCATTATCATTTACCAGTTCAATCAAGCATTTTCCCCAGTACTTCAAAATATCCCCTCCAACCATATTATCAGAATTCTCCCACTTGTAAACCTGATTAGTCACAACAACAGGAATCTCCCTTTTCCTTGCAATTTCAGCAAGTATCTTCATCTGTCTTGCCAGCTCAGAATTAATTTTCTGTATTTCCAGCTCGCTCTTCTCCCGCGCCGCTGCAAAATCAAGTCTATATAAAATTGTCATACTATCAACAACAATCAGGCTGACTTCGTCTTTCAGATATTTCAATAACTCCTCAAACGCTTTTTTCTGCTCAGAAAAATTAGTGCTCTTCAAAACCAAAATATTCTCAAGAACTTCATCGCTCTCTTCCTTGGCCATCTGTTTTATTCTCTCTATGCTAAACCCTCCCTCAGTATCTATAAAAATTACTTTCTTTCCTTTTTTCGCTTGTGAAACGGCGGCCAGCAGGCAAAAATTAGTCTTCCCTGTCCCCGCTCCGCCGTAAAGAACAGTTATAATATCACTTTCATACCCTCCATAAAGCCACTTATTCAAATCATAGCTTCCAGCAGATATTTTTGCCATAAAAACACAAATCTCCCTCCTATTTAAAAATAATTGCGCTAGTAATCGCAACAATTTCCCTCTTTCTCACTCTATCTATTTGCATTCATAAATATAAAAAGTAAAATTAATAAAAAATAAAATCTTTTTATCTCTTCTTCTTAGCAACAGCCATTTCTTTAGTAAAACATTTCTTGCATGTAAAGGAATGTATTGCCAAAGCAATGCCAGCTATTACCAATATCCATTGCGAATAATCAGTTTGCCATAAAGCAAATATTATAACAACAATGGCTATTATCAATTCACACCAACTTTTGCACATATTTCACCTCCACAAATATAAGCAAAATCTCCTTTTTAATAGTTTCTAATGTCAAATTCAGGCTATTTCTTCAGCCCAGACAAAAATTTGTCCAAATCCT
>CAYIOA010000037.1:4724-8399 GCA_964364885.1 Candidatus Woesearchaeota archaeon | reverse complement strand
TTATGCTGCTTGTTGCGCTGGCATGGGTGTTTTTAATTTTCTTTCTTTTGGGACGTAATTAAATATTTTCTGGCTGTTTGATTTGCCTATTCCTACTAAATCGTCTTCAAATTTTAGGATTACTACTCCTTTTGGTGCTTCTATGTCCAAGTCGTGGCCCCTTAGCCAGAGCTGCAATTGAGATTCTTCAAGATTTATAATATTTTTTGAAATTTGAGCTTTGAATAGCGGCAGAGAGTCAAAACTTATTCTTGGAATGTCATCTTTTTTGTTAATAATGTACAGGCCTATCAACTCTATGTTTATTGATCTTGACAGCTCAAAAATTTCTTCTTTTGTTAGACTGCCTGAAAACGCCCTTATTTTCTTTCTGCCTGTTTCTAGCAGGAGATAAGGCAGATTTTTTATGTTATAATGAGTTTCGAGCTCTGCTAGCAACCTTTTCTTTTCTGATTGGGAGAGGAAATGCACGTTCATTTTATTTGAATTTTTATTTTGGAAAGAAATTCTTTGGAGTCTTGGATAATCTCCTTAGAAACTGCTTCAAAAACTTGCTCGTCATTTATTTTACCATATTGGTATTCGTGAGCAATTACATTACGCATTCCTTTTGCTGATTTAAGTTTTTCCGCTAATTCTTCTGAAATAATTTTTTCATTAGACAAAATGTCAAAAGCCGCTTTGTCTTCTTCTGCTTTTTTGAGTTTTTTTTCCTTGATAAATATAAACGCTAAGTCAACCATTCCCTCAACAATTTTTTCAAAGTATCTCTCACAGGCTGCTTTTGTTTTGTTGTTCTTATATTCCTTGAAGTCTGAGGGTAAAAAAGATTCTAATTCTTCTGTTGCTTTTTCTAAATCTTTAATCTTGTCTTTTATTCTATTCATTTTTTGAACAACGTTTTTCCTTTTTTATTAATTTCTTCTTGAATTTTTTTAGGAAGAAGGTTATAGACTTGGATATCTATCTTTTTATCTGCTCTTCCAGCTACCCAGATCCTAAATTTTGTCATTTCTTTATGATTAAGATCTTTAAATATTACTGCTATGTCTATATCACTACGAAGAACTCTTTGGTTTTCAACAGTACTACCAAATAAGATTATCTTTTCCATTTTAAAAAACCATTCGCTATTCCTGATCAGGTCAAGAGTTTTTTCTATTAAATCCTCTATTTCTTCTCCTTTTTTTAATCTAAACTCTTCGTTTATTTTGGTTATTTCATTAATAAACTCAAATTTTTTTCTTATATCCCGCGATAATCTGTTTTTTTCTGACTGCGTTAGGCTGACTCCCATTAGTTGTTTCTCTATTATTTTCAATTCCTTCTTTCCAAATATTTTCCTCGTGTTTTTGTTTGTCTTCAGAAAATTTATTAATTGCGGCATTGTAACCTCCATCAGGGTTATTGTAACCTAAATAATGGTTATATTTAAGCTTTTTGTTGGTTTATTTTACTTCCTCTAGCAGTGTGAGCTTAGCAACGAAAAAACCCTCGCTGTCATTGTCTTGGGGATAGATACGGCATGTTTTTCTGACTTCATTGTCAAATGTTTCGTTGTTCCATGCTGTTATTCCCTCGCGGCATTTTATTGGGAGTGAAAATGATTCTATTTTTACTGGGAAATTTTCTAGCGCAAAGTTAATTATTTCTTCGTTTTCTTCCGGCGCGTGGGTGCATGTGCTGTAGACTAATGTTCCTCCTTTTTTCAGGCACTTCAGAGCAAAAGCAATAAACTTTTTTTGCTGCCTTGACAATTTGCTTATTATTTTTTTGTTCCAAATCTGGAAGGTTTTTTGCGAGCTTCTTAGAGTTCCTTCCCCAGAGCAGGGAGCGTCAAGCAGGATTTTATCAAATTTAAATTGCGTTTTTAGGAGGGATGAGCAGAGCGAGATTGCGTCCTGCCTTGTTACAATTGTGTTTGTTACTCCGCACTTCTCCAAGTTTGATGCTAGAATCATTATTCTATCCAGTTTTAAATCGTTTGCGAGGATTGCTCCTTGATTTTTCATACATGATGCCATTTGAGTTGTTTTTGAGCCTGGCGAGGCGAATAAGTCTAGGATAAATTCATTTGGTTTTGGATTTAGAGCTATGACTGACATCATGGATGATATTTCTTGTATATAGTAGTAACCTAGTATGTGCTCGATTGCATTGCCTAATTCTCCTGGTCTTAGGTTATTTTGAACTAGTAAAATCTCTGGTTGGGATGGAAATGGCTGAACGACAGTCCATTTCTTATTTAATCTGCTGATTAGCTCTTCTATTTTGATTTTGAGTGTATTGCATCTTATGAAATTTTTTGGGGAAGTATGAACTATCTGGCTGAATGTCTGGAAGTCTTTTTCATCTGGAAGCAACGCGCGCATTCTCTGCGCGAATAATGGCTTCATTTCGTATTTCATTCTAGATGGAAGAATAAGATGGTTTTAAGTTTGATGGTTTGTTTTACATCTGCGTATGGCTGTCAGAAAGTCTTATGAATTCCCTCTTCTTTGATATTCATGAGGTAATAAATGAAAAAAGATTTTATAAAATACAGAGTGGGTTGTTGTGGCGGATGCGGGGGAGCTGTTTATGGCTTAGGTTTTATCGGGGCAGCTGTATATTATATATCTACGGCAACTGGTTTTTGGAATGGTGCTTTAGGAGTATTGAAAGCAGCAGTTTGGCCAGCATTTTTAGTATTTGAATTACTCAAATATCTAGGAATGTAATTAATTTATTTACTCCTGAAAATAATGCAAATTTATTGTTTTAATGGTTGTTTTGAAGCATAGAAAACTATTTAAACGAATTTTCTATGAGTTTTTAGATGAAAAAGCACCTTAATAATCTGAAAACCTCTTCTTTAAAGGGAGATATAAACAACAAGAAAGGGCTTATGCATAAATTGTTTGCTTTTCTTATTACGTTAAGTGTAATTACAATATTAGTTCTGGCTGGACCAGCCCATGCTTTTTCATTGAATTTGACAACTTTAGATGGGCAAACAGAAGTGGAGTATGGGAAGAAGATTACTTTTATTGCAACCGTGGACTTAACTGAGCAAGACAAAAATCTTCCTATAGAAGAAATAACAGTTTTATTGAGCGGGAAAGGGGATAGTGCTTCTTGCACTTTTGATGCAACTGGGAAGAAGATTAAGGATATAAGAGATAATTCTGATAATGAGACTTCTGAGGAAGATGATTCAGAAAATGAGAATGGACATGGCGAGAGTAAAAATTGCCATGGTTTTAATATAAAGAAGATTCCAAAACCGAAACTTAATTCTAGCTATGGATACGGCTATGGTTACAGCGAAAAGAATTACGGTTATGGATATGGCTATCAAAACTTTGGATATGGCTATGGAGTAAGCGGTCCTAAAGTATTGGAATATGAAGTAACATTCCATACACAAGGATACGATTTAGGAGAATATGATTCTTCTCTTGATGTTAAAATAGGCAACAAAGTATTTTCGACTGATGGAATAAAAATTAAAATAATAGAAAAAAAGAACGGGACTGGAAAACCGCCAAAAGAGGATGACTCAGAAGAGGAGAACGAGCATGAAAATGAAGAGCACGAGAATGATGGCTCAGGCGGAGGAAATGGCTCTGGAAACAGCGGAGAGGATGAGAATGATGAGCATGAAGAAAATGAGAATGAAGAAAATGAGAATGA
>CAYIOA010000037.1:0-4624 GCA_964364885.1 Candidatus Woesearchaeota archaeon | reverse complement strand
ATGATAAGAAGGAGAGCAATGTAAATGATAAGAAGGAGAGCAATGTAAATGATAAGAAGGAGAGCAATGTAAATGATAACGGAAAGAAGGATAACAAAAAAGAGAATGGTCAAAACAAAGAAAATAACGGAAAGGGAAATTCTCGCAAAAAGAATTAGAGATTATATAATACTTTATGGAATATGACTTATACACATACGATAAGGAACTAGCTGAGAGTGTTGTTGATTTGATTGGTAGGGCTTATGTCGTTGATGGGAGTGAAAGACCTGTTTTGTATCAATTTTGGGATATTTCAGAAGATAATATCAGGAGATTAGCCGGGCATATTGAAGAGTATGGAGAGATGTTTGAAGTCAGAAATTCTTTATCTGGCGGATATATTTGGCCTGCGAGAAATTCTAATAGTCTTGCTGAGATTTTAAATGCGCAATTTAATTAGCGTTAAGTATTTAATGAGCCTTTTCTTTTTCGTGTTATGAAAGTGTATTTTATGAGGCACGGAGAGACAGATTATAATGTAAAAAAATTGATTAATTGTGATCCTGGGAAGAGAATTGGCTTGAACAATACCGGGAGGAAACAAATTTTGGATATTGCTATGAAACTTAAAAATGTTCATTTTGATGCTATATATGCTTCTGAGTTTTTGAGAACTCAGCAGAGCGCTGGCATTATTAATGAAAATCGCGGAGTTCTGGTGAAGATAGACAAAAGGATAAATGAAGCTAAGATTGGATTCGAAGGGGAAGTTGATTCTAAGTATCAGTCTGCCGCTTCCGAGGACCCTCTTGGTTTTAAGATTGAGGGCGGAGAGAACTGGTATGATGCGAAGAAAAGAGTTTCTAATTTTTTGAATGACTTAAAAGCTAAAAAATATTCCTGTGTCCTTGTTGTTACGCACGAATTTGTTGTTCAGGTTGTTAATGGAATTGTTAATAACTTGCCGGATAAAGAGGCGCGTTTTATTAGGTTTAAAAATTCAGAATTTTTGGAATTTGAGTTGTGAAAGAATTTTTGTGTTTTTTATAACTTGAAAAATAGCTATAATTTGATGTGAGGCGCGAAGCGCCGAACGCGCCCGGCATTGATGATTTTTACAGAACAAAAGGGCGTTTAAGGGTGATTAAACGAAAATTAAACTTGTGGGAAAGAATTTTTGTGTTTTTTATTTATGTTTCAACGCTCCCGCGGGACGAGTCTTACTTCTGTTGCAATGAGCGGGGCTTGAACTATGGCTACAGGGCTTTTGTGGTGTTAATGGCTGGCGGAGCTAAACAGGAATGTAAAAGACTTTTGAACAGAATATTCTTTTATTGTGATATATTTTGAATAATGATAAAGCATATATATCTTTTTTATTGGTAAGTCTTATGGGGGGCGCAAAGGTTATTGCTATTGGACAAGGAGGAGGTCCGACACCTGTTATTAATAGCCAGGTTGCTGGGGTGTTATACGAGGCAAAACACTCTAATGTTAGGAAAATTCTTGGATTAAGGAATGGACTTGAGGGGTTGCTTTATGACTGTCCTGAAAACATAGTTGATATTACTGACTTAAACCCTTTTAGCATTAAGACGGTTCCTGGAGCTGTTTTGGGCACGACACGGATTAAACTCGATAAGGATAAGGATGATGATAAGATTGAGATTATTAAAAAAAGGATGCATGAGAACTCTATTGATGCTTTGATTTATTTCGGAGGAAATGACTCTTCTTATGTTCTGCAATCTTTGGGAGACGGCTTTATTTTTGTTCATGGGGCTAAAACGATAGATAATGATTTGCCTTGCTGTCATCACACTCCTGGTTTTGGCTCTGCTGCATTATTTAACGCCAAGGCAATTAGAAATCTGGCTTTGGACTTGTTTTCTTTTAAAAAGATGGTTAGAGATATGAGTGGAAAGATAGTTTATGGAGAGACATCAGCTGTTATTTATCAAGTTATGGGAAGAGATACAGGATGGCTCGCAATGGCGAGCGCATTTGCTAAAGTTGACGAGGGCGGGACTATTAATTCTAGTTTTCCTCCGCATATAGTCTGGCCTGCTGAATTGGAATTTGATGAAGAGCGCTATTTAAATTCTGCCGAAAATTTTCTTATGAAAGAAGGAAAGGTTTTTATTGTTGTCAGCGAGGGGGTTTCAAAAACAATTGATGGAAAGAAAGTTTCACTTGCTGAATTGTGCGGGGAAGTTAAGAGAGATGAGCATGGACATACAGATTATGGACGCACTGATAAAAGCGCGGCAGAGTATCTTAGCGGGCTATTGAAGAAAATTAATATTAGATGCATCCAAAAAATAAAATCAACACAAATTTTGCCGCAGCATTTACAAAGATGCTATGAAATATCTTTGCAAGATTCTGCTGAGGCTTTTTTAGTTGGACGGGAAAGTTTGAGAGCTGTTATGGATGGAAATCACCAGGTTTCTATTGTCCTAAAAGAAAGTAATACTTATTCTGCAAAACCTGCTAGAGTGCCTCTTAGCGAAATAGCCGGCAAAGTAAGGTATGTTCCTTCTGAATATTATAACGGGAATAATATAACCGGGCCGACACAATCTTTCATTGACGAATTTATTCCTGCTATCGGAAGTTTGGAGCAATTACCGAGTTATTTTGAGCTTAAGTAGAGAATTCCATTTCTGTTCTTAATTCTGTAACGGCATTGATATATCTTGCTATTCTTCGGAAATGATTGAATATTTCTAATTCATCATCACTCAACTCTGATCCTTTTCCAGGTTTCTTTTTGTATATTACTGGGAAATAGAAATATATTTCCTGGTCTCCCTTTGACATTTCTATTGCTTTTTCTTTTGTGTAGTTATAAAATAAATCATAAAACTTGTTGAGCTGCTCAGCTACTCTTGTTCCCAGCTCTTCAAGGTTGTTTAATTTCTTTCCTTTCATGTCTTCAAGCAGATGAAACGACACATTTTTGAATTCATCTCCAATCATTTCCAATATATACAGCATAGTGAAGATAAGGTTTGTTTCTCTTGTTTCTTTGAACGAGGTTTTATTTAAAACTCGTACGCAATAATCATGGAATTTGTCTACATTTATATCAATGTCGTGGGTATGCTTTACCATTTCCACATTGTTTGTTTTTATTGCCTCAATTAATTCTTCTCCCATCTGAAGAATGAGCAAAAAAACTCTTCTAAGAGATGTTTCGAACTCTTTACTTGTGAGTTCTGCAAGGTCTCTAATAACGAAATAATCTTTATGGTGCTCCACAATTTCAAACCCGATAAAACGGTTGGTTATTTCCTGAATTGTCTCAAAGGTTGAATGCTGCCTGGATTTCTTGCCATATTTCAAATCAACAGCGTGGCGAGTAAAGAACTTATATGGGCTGTCATAACTTTCATTGGGATTGAACTTGACTTTTACTTCGTCGTAACCCTCTCTATAAACAGACATAAAATACTTCCAGATTAGAGGTATATCGAGGTTGGATATGTCAATTTCAATTTTTTTCTTTTCATCTTTTTTTTCTGTTGTGATAAATAACCCGTTTTCTTTGGCGAGAACATCAATTTCATCTCCGGATTTCAAATTAAACTGTTTTGCCCACTTGCTTGGGATTGTTATGGTGAGAGTATTATGCCCTTGTTTAATAACTTTTCTTCTCATTTTGTATAATAAGTGATAGAATATATAAATCTTTTTGCGATATATTATATATTCAAAATATATAGCATTGTTATGTGCTATAGGGATATTCTTTATATTGAGATATAGTGAGGTATGTGATAATATTGTAATTTTTTATATATATTTTATACTGCATCTTCTTATGGTTGCGCTTGAGTATAAACTTGATGCCGGGAACTCTTTGTTGGACAGTTGTGGTAATTGTGGTGCGGAACTTTACATTCCTCGTAAACTTGATATTGAAGTAAGAAAAATGAGGAGCCGGCGCAAGCGCCCTGTTCCTATAATGGGGCAGCATGAAGGCGTTTATGTAAGCCACGGCGGTTATTATTATTGCAGCCATAAATGTGTAAAGGATTATACCGATTAGCGATTAGCTCTTCTTATATAAACTTTCTTGCTTCGTTGTGATGTTTTATCTTATGCGCTTGTTTTGTCCGCAGTCATTGATAGCTTTCTTCTGTTTTTAAATATTTAATATAGTCCTGAATATTTTTGGCATATTCATTATTGACAAGAGCTTTTAATTAAAATCCGCTTAAATTTGAATGGGCGAAGATAAGAGATATGGGAAACGAATAAAGCCGGAGAATATCGTCGCTTCGTTGCCTGGAGTTTTTGTTGGCCAGAAAGAATTGTATGAAATTGTTTGCTCTTTGTTGGGACCTTATTCTAAAGGGAGAATAGTCGGAGGAGAGAAACTTGATAACTGGATGCGGTTGTATTATAGCAGAGACATTCCACCAGAGCGCGAGTTTAGCGTATATCTTAGGGATGTTAAATTCTGCTTGGGGGATAGGGAATACAAAATCGAAGAGAGTTTTGAGAACTCTCATGAATATGGAGAGGGCGGCGAGACGCGCCGCTATGTTTTTTTATTACGCAGTTCATGCAGGGTGCTGGGAAGCCATAAATTTATTTCGTATAGCGTGAATAGCGACGACTCGTGCGAATATCC
>CAYIOA010000036.1:0-8430 GCA_964364885.1 Candidatus Woesearchaeota archaeon | reverse complement strand
TTACCATTGTTATTTCTTTGTTTTTGGGCTAATGTAAACTTTCTGGACTGCAAAAGACTTGTAAATCCCCTCCAGAATGTCTGTTCCTGCATAACCAGCCAGCAAAGATAATCTTGGATCAAAATCAAAAATTATTCCAACAAAAACACCTATGATAACTGCTATTGCGACAGTTATGGCATAATATCCCCATAAAATTCTTCTCCTTAATGCGAGCGCTTTCAGAAGCCCGACAACACCTCTTGTCAAACCTCCAATGCCTCCAAGGAGCCCTGCAGTTACAAATGTATTTGCAATCACCATCTTTTCCAGTAATATATGACTTAGTCATTATTTAAGTTTTTTGTGCGCCTATTAATAATGCCTTGACCATGATTACACTACCTTACTAGAAAGATATAAATGCAACATTAATGTTGCTTATTAAACTATCAAGTCGGCAGATAAAATGAGGAATGACAAAAAAGGGCTTAGTAATATTCTTGCAACTGTTATACTTATATTTGTGTCAGTTATGGCTGTAATATTGGTTTGGATGTTTAGCTCTGGTGTTGTTAGAGATACGGAGAAAGTTATAGAAACTGAGATTGAATTTTTTGGAGTTGACTTTGAGATTGTTCCGGGTACGCTTAGTATAGACTCAGATGAAAATGTTGCTTTTGTATTGAGGAGAATGGCTGGGGGTGGGGATATTGACGGTTTTGTTGTTGTTTTTGATGATTCTGCAGGCAACAAAGTAGCTGTAAGAAAATATGAAACTGCGGGGCTGGAAGAATTGCAGTCTCTGAATATCCTTGTTTTATGGAGAGAGCATGGATTAGTAAATATTACTAAAATATCAATTTATCCCACGGTCGTAAATAAGGCTGGACAGGCTGTTCCTTCTTCAACTCCGTCTGCTGAAAAAATAGTGACATCCGGCGGCGGTGGCGGTAGTGGTGGAGGCGGAGGTAGTGGTGGCGGAGGAAATGACAGCTGGGGAAGTGGGTTTTATGGAATGGAGATAGAGTCTATAATCGGAGATTCTAAACAATTAATTGTAGTTACCACAGGAGCTGAATATGTAATAAACTCCAGAGGCATTGAAATGTGGAGAAGGATAGATCCTGCAACTAATACAATAAATCTTAGGAAAGTGGCTGAAATAAAATTTGACTCTGACATCGGCTCTTTGACTCTTGCAAATGCCAACTCAACATCTGCTGTCATTCAGAGTGCTTCTGCTGTTTTTGATTTTAATCCTGATTCTTTATTCTTCATAATTGGTGTAAATCAGCTCGGATACACGCATGAAAATTTAATTCCGAATGCTCAATGGGAGAAGGAGCTTGGCAGCAGCGACAAGATATGGAGTGATGGTTATGGCGGCTCGCTGCATAGTTTTATGGGAGGCAGTGTGGGAAGTACTAACAGCTTAGACAGCACACATTTTAGCATTTCTCCCGGAGGGAAGATGTCGCATATGGTGTTTCCTCCGAAGAAATTTGATTTTGAAAGACTCTACGGACAGAATGCGAGACCGTTTGTTCATTTTCTTTATAATACCAAAGATGCTGAAAGATATGTTAATGGAACATATAATATTGATGATTTAATCAATAACGGCTTTGGTGTTTTTGTTCTTTTTGGAGGGATTTACAAAGGAGGTGATATTCCTGTGACTCTTCCATCAGGAGAGATTGGTTATGAAATATCTGACCCTTCTCTTATTAGAAACTTTATAAGTTTAGCTCATAGCAAAGGTTTCAAAGTTATTTCATATATGCATACATCTGCTATAACTACCAGCTGGATGAGGCAATTTCAGAGTGATTTCAGCCTTGATGGGTGGTATTTTGACAATGCAAACAGAGGAAGCAGTATTAGCGATTATGATTTTATACGAGAAGTAAGGGGGGATATAGGAGATAATGGCATTATATACCACCATGATTCTGTGGATGTGGTTGGGGGATATTCTGGTTTTAGGGCAGTGTTCATAGATTCATATGCTGATTATATTCTTGCCGGAGAGACTGGCACAGTTGCAAAGATTGATACACCAAATGATGATTATTTAAGATATTATACTTCTGGGTATGGAATGTCGCAGGCTTTCTCTGCTCATAAGCGAAAATCTGCAATGGATTTAGCTATCTCAGAAGAAGAAAAAAATATGGTTATGGCTGATCTTAACGGAGCAGAAAGACAGTATTATAGCACCTGGCGCAACAGTTTTAAGCCATTTTACGATGCGAGGAAAGCTGAGTATTTATCAGGGACATTTAATCCTGATGTTGACTGGCCAATTGATTCAATTAATGGATGGTTTAGAAAACCTACGAATGTTCAGGTAGTAAAAATTGACAGCGATTCTGTTGATGTTATTTGGGATACAAATGATATGTCTAATAGTGAAGTAGCTTATACAAGCGATGGCATCTGGTGGGCGCCAAATGGTCCGGACGGACAGGCAACAGACAACACTCTTGTGATTAATCATGCTGTTAGAATAGACGGACTAACTCCCGGAAAAATTTATGAGTTCAGAATAAGATCCAGAAACAAACAAACAGGCATAAATGAAATAATCTGGGGAGATATAACAAATATTAACATGTAGCTAACGGGACGCTTTTTCCTATGGATTTTGTTTTTTTTCAGGATTTTTTAAAAAGTCTACCAGACTTTCA
The DNA here is from genome assembly GCA_964364885.1 of Candidatus Woesearchaeota archaeon. Classification (GTDB taxonomy): domain Archaea; phylum Nanobdellota; class Nanobdellia; order Pacearchaeales; family GW2011-AR1; genus UBA73. The sequence continues at coordinate 5,758 of CAYIOA010000036.1, read as the reverse complement.
AGATTTGAGAATTCTCTAAAAAACTCTGGCTGGTTTTCTTTATCAAATATCCACCCGTCTGCTGCTCTTCCAGCATGTATTGTATAAACTCCTGGTTTTATCTCTTTGGCAAGAATGTATATACCATCTTGATTGTTCTGAAAGTAATTTCCAGTGTCTTTTATTAATTCTTGATAGCCGGCATCAATCAGCTGCTGTCTTTTCAATTTTATCATGGCTGATTAGATGCGGCTGATTTTTAAACTTATCTCTTATTTTTCCAGTATAAAATTCCGGAACAGACAATAATAATCCCCAGAATTGTCAAGAAACTGTTCAGTACATTTATCTTTAGCCCAATTAAATTCAAATAAAAAATAACGAGAGGGACTATTGCAATTGATAAAGCGAAAGAAAGAGCTATTCTTTCTATCCAATCGATGGCTCCTTCGCTGTCATTTTCACTATCAAACTCTTTAGTCTTTGGGAAGAAGAGGTAGGTTAGGATAAAACCAGGAAGGAATAAAACATAAACAGAGCCGAATACAATTCTAAAACTCTCTAAATATCCGAGCTTGCTGAAAAAGCCAAGATTTAAACTAATAATCACGAGCAGGAGTATAACTATAATTCCTATAAAGATAAATTTCCTATTAACTTCAGTTTTTGTTATTTTCATGCTTGTCTTTACCTCTAATGTTTTGAATCAATAGTAATTTATATCTATGAATTAATTCGATTGTCATCTTAATTCTGCCCGGGATATCTTTTTAAGCTTTTCCTTTTCTTCTTTTCTTTTTGATGTTCCTATTTATTTTAATCGAAATATAATAACTAAAATAATTTAAAAAATTCATCACGATTCATTCCTAAGTCTTTTTTTATAATTTTTAATAATAGCCCTCTTCCTATCTTTTCTCCTGGATGATTTGGCACTACTGTTGCCCTTCCATCAGAATGTTTGAAAAACATGTGGCTTCCCTCCTGTCTTAAACATTTGAATCCAAGTTTTTCAAGAACTTTTTTTAAATCCTGGGCATTTAGCAATGGCAGTTTTACCATTTAAACCTCAATTTTCTGCAAGCCAATAAAATCAGAAGATTCGGATAATACTGGACTTTCACATTTCAGGTAAAGTAAAATAGCTTCTTTAGTTCTCTTCATTAATTCATCTAGAGTTTTCGCCTGCGTGTGGCATCCTGGTAGTTCGACTACCTCAGACACGTAAAATCCATCTTCATCTTTCTCAATTAAAATGTTAAATGTTGCCATGATTTCTTTATCTTTTTTGTCTATTTAACACTTTCCATTTTCCGCATCTTTCTAGACATCGTCCTCCTCCAAGACTAATAAAGAGAGAAGTATTATAAGTATTCCTGCAATTATTGAAATCAGCCAGGACAGCCAACCAAGGGCAGTTGTTTTATACTTTATTATTACGAAACCTAAGATTCCTAAGGCAATTATAAAAACATAATCTTTTTTCGTTATTCTCTCTTTTTCTTTTTTGGGCTGTTCTGAGAAAACATCCAAAATACCAGCTATTATAACTACAATTAATAAGTAATTCAGATTTAAATAAGTAGAAACTACTCCTTTCCAGATTTGCTCAAGCAATAATAAAAGCAGGTAAGTAACCAGCAATGTCTGAAATAAATGGTTTACAAGGACAGCATTATGCTCTTTAAATAAGGATTTCATTTTCAAACACTCCGGGCTTATGAACAGTTATTTTTATCCAGTCTATCGGCACTGTGTAATTCTGAGAGCCTTCCTGCGAAAGGCGGGGAACATTGAAAACAATATTCAACTTATTATCTTTAACAAACAGCTGTTCATCATTTATATTAAACTCTGTCTCTGCAATAATCCACTCTCCCTCATACTCCGGCCTGTTATATTCTGTTACTATATAATCAACATTATTAATCAGCCAATCAAAATCATTTCTTATGCCGACAACTTTCTGCTTAAATGGCTCAAAATAGCTTTCTCTGGAGAATGAAAAATAGGGCATTCCAGAAATAATTATATCGTTCTTGGGTATTTTAAACTCGTATTCCCCCCTAGACAATTCAAGATACAGAGGTTTGTCTTCCTGATAAAAATTAAACAGATTATTCTTTCCGTCTTTTAAATAACTTATATTCTGGATTCCTTCCCTGTGATAGGTGACTAACTCTATCTGCTCGTTTCTATTTGTCTTAAAATAGAGCAATGAAGGCTTTGTTTCCAGATTGTATAAAGCGCTGTCTGCTAAGAAAACCCTTTCAAAAACTATTTTGTTAGTATTAATCCTTATTTCTCTGATAACTCCGTCGAAATTCCCAAATTCTATTTTATATACTCCTTCTTTCAAGGCGCTTGCATTCAAGAAGCCTTTTTGAGCAATTGCTTTCTCTTTGTTTCTTACTTCTGTAATCCCATCATCTGGTATTTTAGTTCTAGCAATTAGATTATTCTCCAAATCATAGATAGAAATTTCTAATTCATCACTTCCTTCATACCAGTTAATGTCCTGCTTCTCCACTTCCAAGTCAAGATCTCCTGAGATATAGATATAAGCAATGTGGGCTCCTCTTAAAGAAGTTGTTATGAGGGTTTTCTCTTTTTTATAATCAGATACTATGTTCGGCAAGGGAGCATATTGCGTGTCTGTAGCAACAACAATATCGCTTTCATACTTCAATTCATCGAGTGTTAAAAAATATAATTCGCTATTGACCAAGTATATGTTATCCTTCTTAGGCAGTTCTGACAATCTATTCAATACAGGATTATGGATAAAATGATAGTTATAATGCCAAACTTCCTGATCTCTTGCACCTAATCTCATTGTCCAGTTATCCTGCAGAGTATCTTTGAATTTTACCTGTATTTTCAGTGATTCTGAACCTAAAGGCACCGGAGCATCAAAGTAAACTAACGCTTCAGTTAAGCCTCTGTAAGAAACTCCATTATCTTCAGCTGGTTCTGAGACTCTGGCAATAGGAGTGAGATACTTGTCTCCTTCAGAGCCAATATCATAAAGATAATTAAAATCTCTAGAAACCAGGAAGTTATTGTAAACAAGAAAGAAGAGCATGGCCAAAGGTATAATTGCAATAATTATCTTTGATATTCTTGTTCTTTTTTTGTTTACTTGGGTTTTTTCAGTGTAGTATTTATCTACTCTTTTTTCTATTTCGTTTTTCTTCTCAGTACGAGAAAGCACGCTTGCTTCTGCTAATGATTTGGGCGCGCTTTCTTTGGTTTTATCTTTCTTTTTCCACTTGCGATACCTTGTTTCCCATTCATCTTTTCTAGCAGTCATATTTATAGATTTTTTCTCCGTTATTCTCTATATAGAGTGAAAAACATGGGTTGTTAAAGCTTTTGGTTCCGGCGTAGAGATAAATTGGCTTTTCATAAACTGACATCATCTCCCTGGTCTTTTGCATATCAGTTGCAGTCCAAAATATTTCCCATTCTTCCTCGCCCCATTTGTTTTCATCAAATAATCCCGGAGCGATTGTGGTTCTGCCTGAATACCCTTTAACCCATGGAGAGTATTCTGAAGAAATAACCATTATCTTTGAGTTTTCTTCTGTTAGTTCCGGTATTCTTTCTATAAAACTAAGTGCTTTTTCTGAGAGCAGGGGTTTTGAAGCAGTTGATTCATTCGAAATAAAGAAAAGTCCTGAAAGCATTAGAGCCAGGGAGAGCATAATAAATAATTTTCTTTTATCTTCAAAGAGAATTGAAAGACCCTGTCCTGAAAGTATAATTAAGACTATGTCTAAATGAATTATGAATCTATTAAAGAAGAAAAATTGGAAGTAGACTATGGACAAGTTTATTATCGCCCATATAACAATCATGTTAAATTCTTTTTTCTTTAAGAAATAAAATAGCCCAATTATCGCAAAGGGAAGATAGAGCAGAGCAGAATATTGATAGTAGAAGAAAGATATGAAAGTTCCAGGGCTCTCTCCAGGCGAGATAAATCCTTCAGCAACAAAGGGGAGTATGTTTGTTATTGCGGGAAGAAATTTTCCTGCATAGAAGGACATTCCTATTAATCCTATTAAGATTCCTGAGAGGATGTTAATTTTTAGCTTATTAAAATTGTAGTTTCCCTTTCTGTAAGGCGAAATTAAAGCGTAAAGAAAGTAAGAAATTCCAAATATATAAAATGTAGGTCTATGAACTGATAAAACTAACCCGCCAAGAACAATGAACAAGCCCAAGAATAATCTCTTTTCTGACTTTTCGTATTTCGCCAGGAAATACATTGAAAATAACATAAAACTTAGTCCTATGACGTTCTTATAATACAGATACCAGAAGGTCTTGAACTGAATTACAGAAAGAGAAAAAATTAAGAGAGAGAAAAGGGCTGATTGTTCTCCCAGAAATTCCCTTGCGAAGAAGTAAATAGACAATCCTAAAAGGAGGCTAAAGAAAATAAACAGCCAGGTGAGTATGAACTGGGAGGAAAATAAAAATTTGAATGGAATCATTAAATAAAGGAATCCCGGCTCCATTCCTCCTGAAAGAATCCAACTATCAAGATTTATCAATCCGTATTCAATTCCGTATTTATACAAACCGGGGTCGTAACCTAAGGGAACTGAGTTGCCTAAATATGGGATTGATCTAAATGCGAAAATGATTAAAACAGCGCCTAAAAAGAAAATATAATGCACCTTTCTATTAATTTTAACTTTGCTTGTCTCTTCTGGAATAATTGAAACTCCTAAAATACCGAGCATAACAGCAAAGATGTGGAATTGAAGCGTGTATTTAGACAAAAAGCCAAGTGCGATTAATAAAACGCAGATGGTGTAAACTATCATAAGCTGATAAAAAGTATTTCCTGCAATTTCTTTTAATTGGCGCTTCATTCTTGAGATCCGCTGCTCTCTGAACATTTGCCTATTTTGCTTCCAATAAATTCTTCCATGGTGTAATTAACGACATTTGTCATATAAAGCCTCCTCTTTCTATGCTTTTAAACCTTGTGTTTAGTGCAACTGTTAAGTGACACTTAAATTAAAATATATTCAAATTCAAACAAAAATTTAATATAAAATATCAAGGCAATTAGGGAGATTATAAGGATCCTCTCCTGTTTTTAACATCTGCAGATGCAACACACAAAACGTAAAACTTAAAAACTACGACTTTTGAGTATTAACATGGAAGAAGGATTGATGGAAAGGCCTTACGAAGAAACTGCCAGAGAGCAGGTAAGAGAAGCAGAGCCAGAGCAAGTTAAAAGTCCAGTAGTGAAGAGCAGGCGCGAGCCCAATAAACTATATGAAGGGAAATTAAGAGGAAAAATTTACAAGGCAGTTGATGATGAAGACGGGAAGAGAGTTATCTTTGGGACTTCTGACAATGCAATGGTTCAGAGGGAATTTGAATACTTAGATAAACATCCTGAAATGTATTCAGTAATTTACGGCGAGAAAATAAAACACTTGAAGGAGGACTTTTCTACAACGCAGGTTCAGGGCACGAGAGTTCAGGCGTATGCTGAAAAACCTTCCCTTGAAAGGCAAGTTTCATCTACCGAGATAACAACCAGAGAAAAAATTTCTGATTCGCTGGCTGAATGCGTGAATGAAAAATGCAATTATGATATAAAAAAAGCAGAACTGGAAAGAGAGACGAGCATGATTTACTGTCCAAGATGCGGAACAGAACAAGCGCAAAAAACTCTTGAGCAGAAAGTTAATGAAAGAGAAGTATCTCCCGGAGAAGTGGCTAAAGAAACATTGAGCTACGGTTTTAG
>CAYIOA010000035.1:0-8435 GCA_964364885.1 Candidatus Woesearchaeota archaeon | reverse complement strand
TATAATCAGCATAATCATTAAGTAATCCTTGGTCTCTTGCTAAAACTTTCCAAACTGGATGAGCTTTAACATCTTCTCTTGATAATGGAGATTCTGTCTTTCCTAATTTTCCCTTCTTAAATTCTTCGCCTTGTAATGTGTCATAAACTTCGCTTGTTAAAATTAAAGCTCCACTGCTTCTTTGACTTTCAGGAGTCATATCTCTTAAAGTTTGAGAATCAAGAACAATCTTTACTCTTCCATCAGGATGGTAAACAACAGCATCGCCTGTGTCAAAATAATTATTCATATAAGAACCCTTTACGGCTTTATCAGAATTTCTAACATCAAGTCGTCTTTGCATCAGTTGAGAAACATTCATTGGAACTCTACCATCCGCTATCAATTTCGGCATTTGCTTTACATTCTGGCCGTAAAATTCTTGATACGCTTCTCTTGTTGCATTTAGTTTTAATGCCATAGTAATTCTATAAAACTCCTATTTATAAATCTTTTTATTAGTTACTACTTTGTAATTATTATTAATCTAAAAATAATCGAGCAAGGTGTTCCGGAGGGATTATTTCTTTAGTTTTCTTGTTACTTTTTCAACCTTTCCATCTTTAAGCCAATAAATTGTTCTTGCATGCTCTTGAGCGAGATGAGGATCGTGCGTCACGAGGATTATCGTCTTTCCTTTTTTGTTCAGCTCTTCAAGGAATTGCAGAACTTTCTCTCCTGTTTTTGTGTCGAGGTTTCCAGTCGGCTCATCTGCAAGAATGACTTCTGGATCATTGGCAAGTGAGCGGGCGATGGCTACTCTCTGCTGCTGTCCCCCTGATAATTGATTTGGATAGTGGTCCATACGGTCTGTTAAGTCTACTAAGCGCAATAATTCCTCTGCTCTTTCTTCTCTGTCTTCTTTTTCAATCTCCTGAAATAACATCGGAAGCATAACGTTTTCTTTGGCTGTTAGATTTGGTATTAAGTTAAAACTCTGGAAAATGAAGCCTATTTTCTTTCCCCTTATCTGCGCTAATTGAGATTCATCTAAATGAGCAATGTCTTTGTTGTCTAAGTAGATTTCGCCGTGCGTCGGCAAATCTAAAGAGCCGACTAGATTCATTGATGTTGATTTTCCGCTTCCAGAGGGACCCATTATCGCCACAAAGTCCCCTTTTTCTATTTTTATTGATATTCCATCTACTGCTTTAACGAGCGACTCTCCCATTTCATAGTGCTTTTTCACTTCCTGAAGTTCTATCAGTGTTGTCATAAAAATATAGTTGTAGGATGAGTTTTAAATGTTTGGTTTTTTGCTGGCTTTGCTGAAAATCTTAATTTAATCAAGTCAATCATCCAAATATTTCTTGATTTGGTTAAAGAGATCATTTTAAAGCCAAGGTGATAAAAATCAAAAACATATGTTTTTATATAAAAACAAAAGGTTTATTAGGATAAAAAACAATAACAATTGTATGCAAGAATTAAAATTCATAAAATTTGTAGAATTTTTTATAATTAATCCCTATAAAGAGGTTTATATTCGGGAACTTGCTAAAAAACTGAAAATTAGCCCGTTTGCAACAAAAAAGTATGCGGATGTGCTGGTTAAAGAAGGCTTAATTCTGGAAGAGAAAAGAGCTAATTTAAGATACTTGAAAGCAAATGTAAAAAACTTATTTTACAAGCACTCTAAAATAACATATAGCATTAGGCACTTATTAAAATCAGAATTAATTGAATTTCTAAAAAGGAATATAGCAAATTTAACCTCTATTACATTATTTGGTTCTCTTGCTAAAGGAGAAGACAACGAAGAAAGCGATATTGACCTTCTTATTATCGGAAAGGAGAAGCGTTTGAACTTGAGCGAATTCGAGAATAAATTGAATAAAGAGATAACTCTTCATTTTTTTAGTTGGAGTGAATGGAATAGCAAGGCTAAAGAAGACCATCCATTCTATTATGAAATAATAAATCATGGTATCCCCTTATATGGGGAGCTGCCATTAACAAAATGGAGATAAGAAATACTGAAGATTGTTTTAGATTTAGATTATTAAGAAAAGTCAAACCTGATAAAGAGAAATCAAAGAAATCTTTAGAAATAGCTGAAAGTCGGCTTGAAAGAGCGAAAGAGGCGCTAAAACTTAATATCTTCGATTTTGTTATCTTAGAATCCTACATGTCTATGTTTCATGCTTCAAGAGCGCTATTATACAAAGATGGAGTACAAGAAAAAAGCCATTATGCGATCTCTGTTTACCTAAAAGAGAAATACTCAGATAAAATTCCCTCACCTGTAATAAACCTTCTAGAGATTCATAGGACTGAAAGGCATGAAGCCATGTATGGATTGGAATACAAGCCTGAAAAAAAAGATTCTGAGACAGCACTACATGATGCAGAAGTTTTTATTCGAGAAATCAGGAAAGTTTTATGACTTTGTTCGAATCCAAAAATGTCAATTTAACTCGTGAGAATTTTAACTAAAATTAATATCTCGCGGGGCGTGTTACTAAGGTTAATAATCTCTAACAGAAGCATAATAACCAATAGACAAGAAAGTTTAACTTACAGTATGGAAAAATTTATAAACTAATGGAAACTAATATTTACAAATGGAAATAAGATTAACCATACTTGCACCCTTTTTTGAAGATCCCAATAAACAGTTCAGTATTAGGCAGCTTTCTAGGATATTAAAAATAAATCATACCACAGTAAGACAATATTTAAACAAGATGACTAAGGAAGAATTTTTATCACTAAAAAAAGAAGGCGTATACTCTTTTTATAAACTAATCTTATCAAAAAAGGTCTTGAATCTCAAATTATACTACAACTTAGAAAAACTTAGAACTTCACACCTTATTGAGGATATTGAAAAAGCTTATGATTTTCCAGTTATTATTTTGTTCGGGAGTTATGCTTTTGCTATGGACTCAATAGAAAGCGATGTTGATATTTGCCTCATATCAAATATAGAAAAAGAGTTTCGTGGAGAAAAATATGAAAAAATTTTAAATCGGAAAATAAGTTTGCACAAATTCAACAAAACTTCTTTTGATAAGGCAAAAAAAATTAATAAAGGCTTGATTAACAATGTCTGTAATGGAATTGTTTTATCTGGAGAATTAGAGATTTTATGAATTTTGAAAATAGTTTAAGGGAAGGAAAAGTGAAAAAGGTTATTCCCAATAGAATTAGGGCTTCAAGTTTAATTAAATCGTCTATCCAGGCAATTCAGACAGCAAAAACCATTACCTTAAATGAAGCTAGTTCCAAAACTATTTTAAGAGAACTTTATGAAGGATTGAGAGAATTTTGCGAGGCAGTCGGCTATTCTAAAGGGTATAAATTTTTAGACCATGAATCAATAGGCTATTTTTTAAGGGATATATTGGGGGAGCAATCAGTCTATCGTAAGTTTGACAGATACAGGAAATTGAGGAATGGAATAAATTATTACGGAGAAGATATCGAAATCGAGACAGTTAAAGAGGCGATTATCGAGATACCTAAGATTATTAAAGAATTAGAAAAATATAGGTCTTAATTTAAGTCACTTATCTTTTAGCCAATTTTTCTTATCTTCGATAAAAATCTAAAAATTAGCGGGAGAATTTTAACTAAAATTAATATCTCGTGGGGGCGTTGAACTCCCCTATAAAATTTCTGTATAATAGAGTAGGTTATGTCTTTTTAAATAGATAATTTATTAACTTTCATGGCAGAACGACAAAATGGAATTCATGTAAGAGATTTATTAAAAGGAGCTTATGAAAAGTTAAATCAAAAACATAAAAATAGAGAGATAACTTTTCCTAATAAAGTACTAACTGAGATTGCAGATGATTCTGATTATCATAGATTTAGAACAGGATATATGGGTTATGGGAGTGCGAGAGCGTTTCAATTTAATGGTAAATTCTGGGTGGTGGCAAGAGGAGAAAAATGCGGAAGTTATCCTGCAGAGCCTTATGATAGTGATGTATTAGCTTTAGAGTTTCCATTAAAAGGAAGAATAACAAAAGCTACAAAAGATGAATTAGCCAGAAAAATAGGAGAAAGTTCATATTTTAGAAATTCATTAATATATGGAATGGAGGATGGTAATCTCGCTGTTAGTGAAAGAGGAAATTTTGGAAGGCAAATGCTTGAGTTATTAAAACCTAAAATTAAAGAATATATTACTCAAGAACCAGAGTATAATAGAGAAGTGATTTTAACATCAACTTTACAATATCCAATAAGAAAACCTATGCTTTACAAACAAGAATTTTCAGATTTTTTAGCAGAGTCATTTGAAGCTGTTCTAACAAGCCAATAAATTTCTTTTTAAGGTAATCAGATGTGTAGCAATGTTTGTAATATATGTGGGGTGTTACTTAGCATCAAAAAGTCCTTGTATGTTACTCCACACTAAAGTATGGAGTTTGTTTGGACTTTTGGATGCTCAAGATGCTAACTCCATGCTAAAGCAGGGAGTTTTCGCAATGCATCTTGACATTAAGAAATTTCGGGAGCAATCTATTTTTCTATTCTAACATATTTTTTTATTCCAAAATAATCAGCCAGCTCTTTTGTAAGAATAGCGTAATATTTTGTAGGTTTTTCAATAACAGGCCATTTTTTCTTATAAGACTCGTCACCGACTTCAAGATCATAATACCTAAAACCTTTGGTTATTGCTCTTTCTATATCTTTCTTAAGCAAGAAAGTTGGAATAGATAATGACCTATATTCTTTGTTCCACCAACAACCCATGTAGAAAACTGTATCTTTTTCACTCATTGCAATATGAACAGCTATCAGCTCTTTACCAAGATATGCACTAATTGTATAACATTTTTCTTTCCATAATCCAAGTCTCCTTCTCCAATCTGCCATGTCTTCTTTGTCTTCATGCCAAATTTCCAGAAACCATTTTTTACTTTTATCGAGAGCATCTTTTTCATTATACACAAGTTTTACATCGGCATTCTTTTTTTCAATCCTTCTTAAATCCTTCTTTAAATCCTTATCTAAATTTAATTTGTCAAAGCTATCTGTAAGTTCTATTATATTAGTAAAATCTTCTTTATCATCACTCTCAAGACCAATAGGACAGTCTGGATTTATTTGATAGAGAAAAAAAGGCTTTGGTAAAGATTTAAAGTCTTTTTCTTCTGGCCAGGCATAAGGTAAAAACGATATATCTCTCCATGTCCAATAAAAAAGCTTTCTATTAATTTTGATTTTTTTAAATTTCATTAATGTTCTCCAAGTTTATGCCAATCCCAGAATACTTTTAATTCATGACTTTTCCAATTACCTTTTACACTTTCTAAATATTCTTTTTCTTTCTGGGCGGCAACAATATGAGCTTCTTCATCAACATTAAGACCAAACTTTTCAGATAAAAATCTCTCAATTAATTCATGAATGCATAAAGCTCTGAACGATTTTTCTTTTTCTCTCTCACCAAAACCTTTGTCTATAAAAATTTCTCTCCTCTTTCTACTCCATTCTGCAACATGGTCTTCTCGTTTAACAGTAATCTTATCGGATATTCTATGATTAAAGAAACTAAGAGAAACTCTCTCTTTAGAGAATTTGATATTGGTAACAGGATATTTCAAAAGAATTTTAACAAATGCCTGATGCAGGTTTTTATTGCGTACTTTTGTTTTTGTGCTCTTTCTTTTCATACTATTTTTAATCAATCAACTTTTTTAAATCTTCTTTTACTTGTGAGATTCTTAACCTTGGGAGCAAGTAATCGCGTGAGACCTTCTTTTTCCTAGCTCTTCAGCAATGAGCGGTGAAACATCAATTTCTGCATATTTGTTCTGTATTGTGTTTGTTGTTATTAGTTTTGCATGCTTTGTTATCTGCTTGTCTATTCCGTTTAACAAAAGCCCGTGAATTCCTATGCAGACAATATTCTCTGCTCCCTGCACTTCTGCCATCTTTATTGTTTCTAAGAGCGTCTGTCCTGTGCTGATAATATCATCTATAATAAGGATATTAGACGGCAGTTTCTTGTAATGTATCTTTACTTTTTCTGATGACGTTCTGGTTTTTTTCAGGATAATTGCCTCTTTATTGAGCTGTTCTGCGATTCTCTTTCCCCATTGCTGACTTTCATTATCAGGACCTACTATTGTAAAGCGTGCATATCTAGATTTTATATATCCAGCGAGGAGATTGTTTGTTGAGATTTCTCTTGCATTTTTTGAAATCTTCCTTAGGGATTCTATCCTGTGCAAATGGGGGTCTATTGTGATAAGCTCGTCACAATTATTTGAGAGCATCTTTATTACTGATTTGGCTGAAAGACTGTCGTATAGCTCGAAGTGGGCATCTTGGCGCATATAGGGAAGGTATAGGGCTAGAATAATTACTTTATTTGAGCCGTAATCTTTTGCTATGTTTGATGCCAAAACTGTTTCAATTATCTTTTTATTCGGCTCCTTTGAGAATGAAGAAATTATTATTGTTGTCTTATTTTTTGGGTTTTCTGTCAGTTTTATTTTTGATTCATTGTCCGGAAAGGATGCCTGCCTGATATCTGAATATTCTGCATTCAGCATTCCTGCAACTTTCTTTGCTACGAGCCTTGTTTCCGGAAAGCTGGCTATTAATAATGACATTTTATCTCTTTTTACGCGCTATAAAGAGAGAGTTAAGACTATTAAACGTTTCTTTTGGATTTCTTGAATCGCTTATATAAGAGCCGGAATTTATCAGGTCAACTTTTAATTTTGCCAGTTTCTTTAATATTTCTTCGTTGATGCCTCCGTCAACCTGAATAACTATCTTTTTGTTTTTATCTCTTAATTTTCTTATTTTGATGTAGACTGAAGGAATAAATTGCTGGTGCTCTTTTCCAGGATGAACGCCCATAACAAGAACGCCCTGAACTTGGGAGAGAAAAGGATAAATTCTTTCTATTCCTGTTTCCGGGTTTAGAGCTATAAAGGTTTTTAGGCCGTGTTTTTTTATTCTATTTATAGACTCTTTATCTTTAATAGATTCTACGTGAAAGATTATTTTATTAAATCCCTTTTCTTTTAGTTTTTTTAGGTATTTTTCAGGGGCATAAACCATTAAATGCGCTTCGAAGATATTTCCGAGATTTTTTAGATTAGGTATCCGGGACAATTTTACTGAACGGGATTTGACGAATTTGCCATCCATAATGTCTATATGAATATTCTTTGATATTGGAATCAATTTTTTTAATCTTACATTAAATTCCTTTTTTGAGCGCGAGAAAACTGTTGGGATTATGTGACTCATCTTTTGCCATAACTAAATATTTTATTATACATTGGGTGGTCTATGATGTCAAGAATAAAACAGATTATCTCTATCTCATCCCCGCGAATTGTATATAACATTCTCCAATAGTTCGTCAGTTCGACTCTCCATAGGTTGGGAACAGGATATTTTTTTGGTATCTGTTCTTTTTTTATATTGTCCCCATAAAAGGGATTTTGCTTAATAAATTCAATTTTGTTTTTTATTGATCTTAACAGCTGTATCTCCGGGGAGTTGTCCTTCCCTTGCTTTAATTGGTAACCGACAATTTCGTTTAATTTAATGTATGCTTCTTTTGCATCATTTATTATTACCACCCTTATTGGTTTGCCTACAATCATAATTCAATTCCACTTTTAATTAGCTTGTTGAGCTCTTCTCTTGGGGTGTATACCCAGACAATGCCCTTTGTAGAGATAATAATTTTCCCGCTCATTTGCAAATAGTCAAGAATTTTTAATAGAGTGGCATGCATAATTTTTCTTGGTAGTCGTCTTTTAAGCTCAGCTATTTTTATTGCTTGCCTTGATTTTCTTAGAGTGCTTTCAACCATCAAGACTGTGTTAAGTGTAGGTGAATGATTAAGTTTAGCTTTTTGCCCCATGTTATAAATTATCTATTTTAGATATCAGTATATATCTTTATGATATATTTAAACTTTTCTGTCTTTAATAGTTATTTTTCATACAAAGAGATTTTTTTTAATCTTCTTTTATGATTTTCTTTATTGCTAAACTCTGTTTTCAGCCAGATTCTTACGATATTTTTTATTTTGCTGAAAGGAAAATTTCTGCCTCTTAAACCCAAAATATTTGCATTATTATCGTGACGGGACATTTTTGCTGAGTAAGTATCATAGGGCGCGACTGCCCTGATGCCTTTAACTTTATTTGCTGCGATAGTCATTCCTGTGCCAGTGCCGCAGATTAATATTCCCAGATAGTTTTTATTCTGTGCCACTTTGTCTGCTACCCTAAACGCATAATCCGGATAGTCATCCTCTTTTACGTATTTGTAAGGTCCAATGTCTTCATAGTCTATTTTTAATTTTTCTAAATAGGACTTTATTTTTTCTTTTAAGGCAAAGCCGGCGTGGTCTGAGCTGAGAAAGACTTTTATCTTATCACCTGCCATAGATAATAATA
>CAYIOA010000034.1:0-8991 GCA_964364885.1 Candidatus Woesearchaeota archaeon | reverse complement strand
AATCCAGACAAACTGCGGACTTTAGTCCGCAGTAAAACACAAGGATTTTTTGATATTAGTCAATCCGGAATGGAATCAACAAGCGTATTCATCGATAGAACTGAAGTTTTAAAAGTTGAGTAACAAATGCCAAGATTTAAATATCGGTGTATACGAGTATATACATGAAAATAACTAAAAAAGCCATTGGGATTGGGAATGGGGCCGCTGTGTATGTGCCCAAGGAGTATTCTGGAAAGCAGGTAGTTTTAATTCTCCCAGAAGGAATAAGTGAAATTAAAAGCAGAATTATAGAAACACTTGCTGGACATATGGACAATATAGTGGGGGTTTATCTTTTTGGTTCATATGCCAGAGGAGAAAGCGACTCACTTTCTGATATTGATGTCTTAATTATAACAAAGGAAGAGAATATAGGATTAAAATATCTTTTTGGTGATATTGATGTTAGGGTTATGACTTTAGAGCAGATAAAAAAATCAATTAAGAACTTTCCGGCAATTACTCTTCCTATTTTGAAGGAAGCTAAAACCATAATTAATCCGGTTTTGCTTGATGAGCTAAAAAACTATAAGACAGAGTACAAGAATTTTAAATGGAATTTTGATGACATAAGGAGAACTACAAAGATAATTGAAACTTTTATAGAGTTTGATGAAGAAGATATAAGCATTTCGCATATTTACTCCTTAGTTATGAGGGCGAGAGTTTGCTATATGATTCAAAGTCTTTTAAGAAATAAACAGTTTAGCAATTTAGGACTAAAAAATGAACTATTAAGACGGGGTTTAGATAAAGAAGTGTATGATTCTTATTATGAAATATACAGAAAGATTAGAGATGAAGAGGAAATTAGAGGCAAGATTGATAAAGAAAAAATAACGCGATTTATTAATATTTTAAGGAGGTATGCTTTGGAGTTAGAAAATGAATCGAAAAAAGCGGCTAGAAAAAGGAATTGAATCAGTAAACAAGCAGATAAAGGTGCATGAGGAAAAACTCAAAGAAGCGGAGGATGCAGGGCAAGAAGAGCTTGTTGCTTACTACAGAAAAGATATTAACCGTTTAAAGAAACAAAAAGAGCAGAAGGAAGATAAATTAGAAGAATAAATGCCCCTGCCGGGAGTCGAACCCGGGTTTCGGCCGCGAAAGGGCCGCGTCCTTGGCCACTAGACTACAAGGGCTTAAACTTTAGAGAAAAATTAGTTTTTAAAAGCTTTGTATTTTGTGATAATTGCGTAGTGAAAATCCTCCAATGGAAAAACATAAAAAGTTAGGAAATGGAGTATTTTTATGATAACTAGGGAAACGATTATAAAAGAACTGATAAAAAACGGATATGCAAGGAAAAACGGGTCAAGGATATGGGACATTTCGAATAGAAGCTTTAGGTATATAAATCCAGAGATGGCGAAGGGTTTTCTTAGACTGAGGGAGCATCCGAGATATAAAACTAATATTATGGACGCAGAAATTAAATTATTAAAAGATAACTCTCCTCATTTTTTGAAAGAATTTGAGAATAAAAGTTTTAATTTAGTTGATATGGGCTGTGCAGACGGCACAAAATCTATTGAGATAATCAGCTCTCTTCCCAAGAGTATGAAAATTAGATATTGTCCAGTTAGCATAAATGATTATCTTGTTAATCTTGCATTAGACAATGTCAAGAAAAAGAAATTTTCTCATGTGCTGGAGTATTCTCCTCAGTTGTCTTCTGATTTTGAGAGCCTGGACCAAGTTAGCTCAGCGTTGCGAAATAACAAATATCAAAAAAATGCCCTCTTGCTTCTCGGTTCTTTACTGGCAAGTTTTGAGATTAATGATTATTTATTTAGGCTGAGCAGGTCAATGTTTGGCGGAGATGTTTTGATTATAGGGAATGGAATCCGCAAAGGCCAAAGATTTGCAAATTTAGAAACATACAAGAGCCCTGTGTTCAACGAATGGCTCATACATTTAATGAGACAATTGGGATTTAAGGATGAAGAAGTTCAATATGATGCTAGGTTTGAGAACAATAGACTAGAAGGGTTTTATAAGGTGAAAACAGACAAAACAATTGCTTCTTCTGGAAAGAAAGTAGAGTTCAAAGCAGGGGATGAAGTTGTTGTTGTGTTTCAGTATAAACTTTATGCTAATGAACTGAAAGATTTTTGCAGCAAGTATTTTGAGAAAGTTGAGCTGGTAGAAGATCCAGCTGAAGAATATGCAATTGTTAAATGTGTTAAATAATTTAATAGACATGATCCCGGAGAGATTTGAACTCTCGACCCCCGCCTTTCTTAGCGTTATCGCATCGAAAATCTGCTTCTAACGAAGCAAACTCATATAAGAGCGGTGCTCTAACCGGGCTGAGCTACGGGATCGGTAAAAGAACGTTTGAGAATATATTTAAAGGTTCGGTTGTTTTGGAAATCATGCTAGTTGGTATAGTCGGCAGACCAAATGTTGGGAAAAGCACTTTTTTTAAAGCTGCGACTTTGTCAGATGTTTTAATTGCTAATTATCCTTTTGCAACAATAAAGCCCAATCACGGGATTGCATATGTTAAGATTAAGGACTTGGCGCCTGAATTCGGGAAAGTTTCTAATCCGCGTGAGGGATATGTAAAAGGCGAAAAAGGAAAATGGAGATTTGTACCGTTTGAATTGATGGATGTTGCTGGCTTGGTTGAGGGGGCTTCAGAGGGGAGAGGGTTAGGAAATGAATTTCTCAGCGATTTGGCTGGTGCAGACGCTTTTATACATGTTGTTGATATGTCTGGAGAAACAGACGGCGAAGGAAAACCAAGTGAAGACTATTATCCTGGAAGAGATATTTTAATTATTGAGCGCGAGCTTGATTTGTGGTATCAAGGGATTTTGATGAAAGTCTGGAAGACATTTGCCAGAACTGTTGAGATGCAGAAGAAGAATTTTGCTGATGCAGTTGCAGTGCAATTTTCCGGCTTGAAAGTCACGGATGAAGATGTGAAACATGTTATATTAAAAACTAATTTTAATATTGAAAAGCCGACTTCATGGAGCGAGAGCGAAGTTGCAAAATTTGCGCATGAATTAAGAAAGTATACAAAACCTATGGTAATCTGTGCAAATAAAATGGACTGCTTAAATTCGAAAGATAATTATGAAAGATTAAAAAAAGAATTTGATTATCCGATTGTTCCATGTTTTTCTGAAGGTGAACTGGCTTTGAGGGAGGCTGATAAGCATGGGCTGATAGAATACATTCCTGGAGATTCTGACTTTAAAATAATAGGAAAGCTAAGTGAAAAACAGAAATTTGCTCTGGATGAAATAAGGAAAATATTAATGGAATATGACTCTACAGGCATACAAGAGATAATTAATAATGTTGTTTTTGATATATTGAAGTATATTGCGGTTTTTCCTGCAGGCTCAAAGTTAGAAGACAGCAAGGGAAATGTTCTGCCGGATTGTTATTTGATGCCTCCTGATTCTAGCGCCCTGGATTTTGCTTTCAGGTTGCATAGCGATATAGGAAATAGTTTTGTGAAGGCGGTTCATGTGAGGACGAAGCAGGCAGTGGGAAAGGATTACAAGCTGAAACATAGAGATGGCTTGGAAATCATGACAAAATAAAGAGATTGCCTAAAATTTCGCTATCCCACAGCAAGCTGATGGGGTATTCTTCGCGAAATTTTTCGCTTCGCGACCAGCAATCTCTAATTGTCAAATTGACGACGCAAAAAGCTACGGGATTAAACCCAATTTGACAATAATTTAGAGAGTAAAATTTTGATGTTTTTTAGAGAGGGGCGGGGCGCTTTGCGCCCCGCAGAATTCGTATATTCTGTATGGAGGAGTATGAATTTTGAAAAACAAAAAGAAAAAAGAGGGGGGTCAAAAGACCCCGAAAGGGTTATGTTGGATTCATGCAGGTTACCTCCGTGGTTTGTAAATAATATAGATTTTTTCTTTATTAATGACTTGTTAAAATAAGATAAATATCTGAGATAAAGAACTATCATTCATAAACCTTAAAAAGCAAGTGCAATCTTATTTTGAATGAGTTACTACTATCTCGTTCCTCCTTCTTTCTTTGCGATAAGCATTGTAATAGAAGTCTTTTTTGCACTTATTGCACTTTCAGTTGCTTTTGTTTCATTGAAAATTTATAAACTTTCAAAACAAAGAGAAACGAGGCTATTCGGAATTTCTTTTTTGCTTATCTCTGTTTCTTATATAGTCTGGGCAATTATGCATTTTTTTGTTTTGTTCAGAGCAGAGGAGATATTTGCGAGATTATCAATAGAGAATATTTCTCTTTTGGGAAAGATAGCAATAACTATTCATGCTTTAATTTTTGTTTCTGGCTTGATAACGCTGGCTTATACAACTTTGAAGATAAAAAATAGCAAGGTTTATTACATGATGCTTGGACTATCACTTATAGTAATCGCAGCAAGTTTGAATAAACTGATTACTTTTCGCATATTATCTGTTTTTATACTGAGTTTTATTACTTACAATTATTTTGGAGAGTATCTGCGCAATAAAAACAAAAAGACTTTGATAATATTTATCTCGTTCTTTTTGCTACTTATAAGCAATACAGATTTTATATTTTCTTTAAAGTATTATCAAGCATATATTGTGGGACATATAATTGAGTTTATAGCATATCTTTTTATTCTAGCAAGTCTTATTCATACTATAAGACGATGAATAAAAAAAGAAGCAAACTTGAAATAATAAGGGACATATTAGAAGTTATAAATAGTAAAAATGGGCGGATTAAGCCGACTCATATATTGTATAAGTCTAATTTGTCTTATACAATGATGGAGGAATATTTGAATGAGTTAATCACTAAGGAATTCATAACAATAGATACTTCGAACAAGAGCAAAACTTATTCTATTACAGAAAAGGGTGCTGATTATTTGAGCCAATACAAACTAATTTCTGAATTTACAGACTCTTTTGGACTGGGCTAAAATATAAAAAGGGGCGCTCACTTTTTTCTGAGAGGCGATAATGATAAAAGTTACAGCTCCTGTTAGAATAGATATCTCTGCCGGATGGAGTGACGCAGACCCATTTAGAGAAGAGTTTGGCGGGGCTGTTTTAAACGCGGCGATAGATTTAAGGGTATCCGCCACTTTGGATAATAAAGAGCTAATTAGCTCTTTGGAGAGTGTTCCATCAAATTCAGGCTTAGGAACATCTGGGGCAATAAGAACAGTTTATCTTGTTGCAGCAAACCCTTTTTTGATTAAAGATAAGATTGAATTAATAAAAAGAGTTCATACTTTTGAAAATGCTATAGTCGGTCAAAGAGCGGGTTTTCAAGATCAAGCTGCCGCGATATTTGGGGGAGTCAATTATTGGGAGTTTCGCAAAGATGATTCTATATGCCAGAAGGAGATACCAAAACATAAAACAAAACATCTTTATGACCGTTTAGTTTTAGTATTTACTGGGGATAGGCATTTATCAGCAAATGTTCATGAAGAAGTTTTTTCAGATAAAAATTATATGAAACATATATTTACAATAGAGAAAATGAAGAATGTTTCAAAAAAAATGGCTGAAAACATTTCGAATGAGGAAGTTATGAAAAACCTGATTAACGAGAGCTGGAAACTGCAAAAAACACTTCATAAATCAATGGAGACAGACTCCATGAAGAAACTCCAAAATCTTTGTTCGGATTGCTATTTGGCAGCACGAGCCACTGGCGCTGGCGGCGGCGGGTGTTTTCTTTTTTATACAAAACCAGAAAAAAAGAAAGCTTTGATATGGAATATAAGCCAGTTGAAGAAAAGAGTTCCCAAACTAAGAGTTTTGCCTTTTAATTTTGATTATACCGGCATTAAAATAGAGAAAAATTAATTATTTGTAAAATGAAATATGAGCATGCACAAGACCTGCAAGAACGTATGTTAGACATAGTAAGAACATTAGAAATGTCTCATATAGATACGAACAGAGTATTATGCCTGCGTAGTTTCGGCTCTTCTACGAAGAGAACTATAGCCAGATGCCATGCTCTTGGAAAGGTAATGCAAAAAGCGATGAATACCCAGGCATTTTATACAATAGAATTTCTTGAAAGATTCAGCAAAATGAGCAAAAAAGAGCAGGATAAAGTTATAATCCATGAGCTGATGCATATCCCTAAAACATTCGGAGGAGGTTTTAGACATCATGATTTTGTGTGCGATAAAAATGTGGATTTAATGTACAATAAGTTTGAAAGTTTAAAGATAAAATCCCAATCTGGCGCAAGATTTCGCGATGTTTACAACGAGAGATTTTCGTAATTTAGGAAACATTTAATAATATTCTGCCTCTCTTTTTTATATGAACAAAAAGAGGGTTGGAGTTATTATTCTGCTTTTAATTATTCTGCTTTTGTTTTTTGCTTTTATCCAAAGAGATGGTTTTTTGGATTATACGCGTGATTTCTTCCGCGATGCTTTTCTTTCTCCTGCTGTCTGCAACAATAATCTTCTTTGCGATATGGATGAGACTTCTGCTTCATGCGCAAGTGATTGCGAGATAAAAACAAATTTAGAGAGAGCAGGATGGGTATACAAATGCGTTGATTTCAGAATAACTCCGGCTATTGAAGTGAACTGTGACGATCCTAGTTTTGATTATTTCGAGTCTGAGTTTGGTATAACCCCTAATTCTTTTGTGCCTTCTGATAGGATAGGCGGACAGGGAGATATGGTTAAGATAGAAGGATATCCTATTCTCCAGGTCAGGGCGTATTCTCAATTTCCTGTAAAGCAGAATACGAGATATAACTTAAAAGTCTGGTTTAAACTTGCGAATGTTAACAAGGCGGATTTAGCGCAGTATTTTCCTGTTAATGATCCTATACTTGCTAAGATTAATGATAATACTTATGCTGTTGACGGAGGAACTTCATGCGGGCGGCATGAATTTAGTCTAGAACTTGGGAATGTCCAGAACAAAATAAGCAGTTCTTCCAGACTTACTGCGCCTGAATGGTATACATATAATTTTGAATGCCAAATGAATAGAGACTGGTATTTAATTGAGAGCGAATTTTCAGTTCCAGTTGGTGTTAACAAAGTTCATCTTAGTATACTTAATTCGTTTATGGATGGAACGCATTATATAGATGATATTATCCTGGAGGAAATTGAAGATTCAGCTTCCAGCAGCGAGATTTTACTTGATGAAATTCCAGCATTTAAAGGAATGGGAATTCAGAGCGTTGTTGACAACGGAAACCAGATTATTGTTGAAACTACAACTGTCAAATATGTGTTTGATAAAATAAATGATAGACTGGAGGGGTATTATAAACTGCTTCCGAGCGGGCAGAGGCTTGCTACTCTGCAATTTGAGAACGGATTATTTAATGGTTTGCAGATTCAAGGAAGCCCACAATCTGAAGACAGAGTTTTATTAGAGAACAGCGAATTTCAGGCAGCAATTTATCAGGATTCTGCCATGATTTTTAGGAGTTTGAGCGATACAACATTTATAGTTAATGGAGAATTTTCGCCTGCATGGTCAACTGTTTATTTGGCGCATCTTTTTGCAGCTACAGGCGATTATGGCATATTGGTATTTCCATTTAAAGAAGGAGTGGACGGAGGGTTTGTTTCCGGGAATGCTGTAGACCAGTACTATGACCCGCCTTATTTCAGAAACAAATTATATAATGATTTTGTCTTCTCTCAAAATCTTGCTGGCAATCCTTGGACAGTGAGCTATAATCTTCCTCAAGGACAGAAATATGGCTTTCAGGTTTTTCCGCCGAAGATATATGATGAGGTTTATGAGTGCAAAGAAACATATGGGTGGGCTAGATGGCTGGAGGAATTAATAGTAATAAAGCAGATCTCTAAGTTTAATACACTTAGACTAGAAGATAGAGATACTATATTTAAAATACATGGGTTGCTGGGGCCTTTGGAAATTGAAGACCCTGTTGGTGTGCGCGCTCAAGCTCAGGTTTATCATGGGAATAATATGAAATATTTGTTATACACTGCTCCTTTCTATTATTATACGTACGATGGGGATATTTTCTTGAGCAATATGCAAACACTTCTTAATGACGGACAAATGGATGGGTTTTATTATGATACACTTTATCAATATGATGCTTTAAAGAGCTGGGATTTTCTACGAAAGACGCGCAGTATGCTTCAGGATAGAATACTTATTTTGCATGACTCGCAACATCCTCCTGACGAGCAGGCAGATTTTAGGCTGCCGATGCTGGATGCTTATGCTGATTTACTTTATATCGGGGAAGTTGTTGGTACTAGCTCTGAAAATGATCCAAGATGGATTTATAGCTTACGCGGAAGGGGTGTGAGTAATGTTCCTAATTATGTCAAACTAGATGGCAAAAGGCTGAAAAGTGATGGTACGCTGATGAGCGATATTGAGCAGATTGATAAGATTCATTCTGTTGGAGCTAAATACTTATTTTACCATTCTCAATTATTTCCTACTCTGATACCTAATGTTAATTGGAATTATTATTATCCGAAGATGAGAAATAAATGTCTGCCAATAACTTGCGGAGATGGCGTTTGCGACAGACACGAAAGAGACCCCGGGGCGGATTTTGATACAGATATAGACGATATTATTTATTGTGCTGTGGACTGCGGGGGGGCGATGTCTTGCGTTGATGCAGATTTAGATGGTTATGGAGTTTGTCCTGATTGTGATATGGCGAAAGGATGCTCTTTTGATGGAAATGACTGTGCTGATAATAATAACTTAGAGCTTCCTGGACAAACATGGTATAAGGATGCTGATAATGACGGCTATAGTGATGGAATTAGCTTAGTGCAATGTTCCAGACCGATGGGATATAAAGTTTCTAGTGAGTTGACTTCGATTAATGGTGATTGCGATGATATAAGTGCACTAAGAAATCCCGGCGAGATTGAAGTTTGCGACGGTATTGATAATGATTGTGATGCAATAACTGATAATGGGGGGAATAGTTTATGCGACAACG
>CAYIOA010000033.1:0-9205 GCA_964364885.1 Candidatus Woesearchaeota archaeon | reverse complement strand
CCATCCCACTCAGTATCTAGAATTTCTTCTGGCTCGTTTTCAGAATCCTCAAATGATTCTGAATCAACAGGAATTGCGTCGTTTAAGGGAGGAATATCGGTTTTATTGTCTTGGGCATTACCCGGCATATATTCATTGCTATCTTCAAGTTCTTTTAGGATAACATCTTCAATATCCTCATCAGTAAATAGTGTTGTTGGTGTTCTTATTAGCGGAACCGGATAAAGTTCATGCGTCTGCTTTACGTTGTTTTCTTCATGTTTTTTTGAATGAACTCCATGCGCTTTTTTATTGTCATCTAGATTATCCTCCTTTTTTGCCTGGCGGGATATTTTTTCTAATTCTGCCACTAGCTCGCTGATTTTATTAGCTGCGTCTGCATTGACTGAAATGCTGTCAATTCCTTCTGCGAGCAATATTTTAACCATGTCTTCTCTGCTTCCTGCCTGCCCGCATATGCTTGTTTTAACACCGTATTTTTTGCATGTTCTTATAACGTGCTTAATTGAATTTATGACTGCTGGGTGTGTCTCATCATAAATATTCTGCACTTCCTCGTTGTTTCTGTCTATTGCAAGAGTATATTGAGTTAAGTCGTTTGTTCCAAAGCTTATAAAATCTATTCCCTCTTTGCACAAATCCTCTATTATCTGAACTGCTGCAGGGGTTTCTACCATTATTCCCACTAAAACGTTTTTAGGCATTTCAATATCATTTGCAATTGCTTTGGTTTTTTTAACTTCCTCGACGCTAATAACTTGGGGAGTCATAATTCCAAATTTTTTCTGGGGGAAGGTTAGTGCAACTTTTTTTATTGCGTTTAATTCTGCTTTTAGAATTTCTAGATGCTTCAGGCTAAATCTTATTCCGTGATCTCCCAGCATTGGATTAGATTCTACATGCTGCGGGGCGCCCTCTAAGTTTTGAAATTCATCGCTTCTTATATCAGAGGTTCTAATCCAAACTTCCTCGAAAGACTTTGAGATTGCACTAATTCCATTTACAAGCAAGGCAATATAACTGTGAATTTTTCCTTCGTAAACAAATCTAAGAGGATGTTTTCCACTTGTTGCTATAATTCCTTCCAGTCTTAATAGTCCAACTGCACGCGCCTTTGACAGGGCTGCGCGACTTGCGGCTTGAGGCAAGTCAACAATTACTTTTATTTCTGTTCTTGTTGGAACAATCGGCTTTACCTCTATGAGTTTTGTTTCTCCTTTTCCTTCGTATACGCTTCCTGAATTTCCATCAACTGTTACAATGTCTCCTTCCTTTAGTATCTTTGTTGCGTTTCCTGTTCCAACAACTGCTGGAATTCCCATTTCCCGGGAAACAATTGCTGCGTGGGAGGTAATTCCTCCCTCATCTGTTATAATTGCTGAGGCTCTTTGCATTGACACCACCATGTCTGGATTTGTCATCTCGGTTACTAAAACATCTCCCTCCTTAACTTTCTCTAAATCTTCCTGCGAATTAACAACTTTAACTACTCCTGAAGCTACGCCCGGACTTGCTCCTAAACCAGAAAGAATAATATTCCCTGAAACTTCCTCTTTCCTTTCCTTGAATATTGTTGTTATCGGCCTTGACTGGACAATATAAATTGATTCAGAATCCAACGCAAACTCTATGTCCTGCGGTTTTTTATAATGCTCTTCAAGCTGTTTTGCGTATTGCGAGAGTCTTTTTATTTCGTAAGAGGTTAGAACCTGCTCTCTGCTTTTTTTATCTTCTAATTTTATTGTTATATTTTTTCCTTCTGAATCTCTTACAAGAGCTATTTTCTTTTCTGAGATCATTGTTTCTAAAATTTCGAAATTTGATATGTCCGGGGAGACTACGTAATGGTCTGGCTTTATTTTCCCAGAAACTATTCCCTCTCCTAATCCCCAAACTGCCTCTATAACTATCGTGTTGTCGCTTCTTGTTGGATTTTTTGAGAACATGACTCCTGATTTTATTGAATTAATCATTTTTTGAACTACAACTGACAAGTAAGCCTTGTCATGGGCAAATCCTTTTTTTGTCCTGTAGTAAATTGCCCTTGAAGTGAATAAGGAGGACATACATTTTTTTACTTTTTCCAGCAATTCTTCTGCACCGCGCACATTTAAATATGTGTCCTGCTGTCCAGCAAAACTTGCGTCAGCCAGGTCTTCTGTTGTCGCGGAGCTTCTTACTGCAACAAAAAGTTCGCTGCTGGAAGAGCCTAATAACTCATTAGAGTCAACCTCCTCTGCATTTTTATTTACATTAAGAATTTCGTATGATTCTACAATTGCATCCTTCATTTCCTGGGGCATTTCTTCCTCTTCTATAAGATCTCTAATTTTTTTTGAAACCTTGTTCAAATCTTCTGTGTTGTCTACATTGAGATTTGAGAGAATTTGGATAATTCTCTCCTTGATGCCTACTTTTGTTATGAAATATTCGTAAGATTGTGCTGTAACAACGAATCCTGGAGGAATCGGCATCTTGAGGTTGTACATTTCTGCTAAACTTGCCCCTTTTCCACCTGCTATGGATACATCCTTATTGCTTAGTTCTGAGAACCATTTAATAAATTCAACGCTCTTTTCTTCCATGGATATATCAATCAAAAATCCTTAATAAACATTACTTTCCCTATTTTAGTTTAGGCAATTTTCTCAAAAGTAATTTTTGTTTTGCAAGGCACCTTTGACTTTAATTTTGCCAGGGCATTTTTCGCAATTCTTGCTGCGCGCTCGTTTGCGCATGAGATAAAAATAATTTCTTTTCCTTTGTCTACTAAGGCGGCTCTTCCGATAGTAACACCGAATGAATGCTTCATTCCGCTCGACAAACGGTCAGCTCCTGCTCCTGCTGCTGTTTTGTTTTCTCTTAGTATGTGATGAGGATACACTCTTATTGCAAGATAATATCCTCCTGGTATTTCCTGGTCAAGAATTTTGTTAATTAACATTCTGCATGATTCAAGCGCGTTGTCTCTGATTTGGATTCTCTCCTCTGAGATAAGCCTTACTTGATAAGTATGTTTTTTTTCGTTGTAGCCTTTTACGTCGCCCATTGTGAATTTTACTATCTTGCTTGGCGGGACTGTTTTTATATATGCTCTGTTTTTTACTCCTGACTTTCGAGTATATGGACGGGCTTTCTTTTTTGAGTATGCAGATGCTTTTCTTAGTCCCATTATTTCCTTCTTAGATTATATCCAAAGTTCCCTTGGTATAAAACAATTTCTTCAAGCTCCAAACCTTCAAGGGGGATTGTACCGTTTTTTAATCCATCAATTAATTTTTCTCTTATTATAGTAGTGCGTTGCTGAGAGGGAGCATGCCTGATGTAAAATGTGTCAAAGTGAGGGAGAGAGTCTGGACTGAAGTCCTTGCCGGTATATTTAAAGTAAAATGGTTTTGTTGTTTCAATCATTTTACTTCAACCTCGGTTGTAATTGCCTGCCCAGGAAGACCTTTCTCAAATATAGCCCTCACAAGCCCTTTGTTTCCATGAGCGTCACTTATTTTTCCTTTTATTATCTTTCCAGAAGTGCTTTTCCACTCAACATTTTTCCCAGCCATTTTTTTAGCTTCAACTCTTGAAGTTAAACCTATATCTAAGAGATAATGCCTTTCGTGGATTGTTTTTCTTCCTCTTCTGAATTGGACAACTATTCCTTTCATGTTTATTGCTGGAAAAGAAGGTTTTTAAATTTTAGCAAGTTAGGGACACGGCCTGGTATTTGTTATATCTGGAATATTACAAGTGGCACTAGCAGCACTTCCGGGAACATAGAACGCATCATTACCAAAAGTATTTCCGTTGTAGTTATTAGTGTCAGAGAAAGCATCACAACGAAAGTCTCCAAAAGTATTTGAGCAGACATAATTATTCCGGAAGTTATTATTTATACTATCAGATATCAACTCAATTCCGCCCCGGCGATTTGTTTCTACATTATTGTTTTCTATGAAGTTATCGCTCGCTGTGTCTAGAACTATTCCACTTCCTACAACACTACTATCTGCTCTATTGCCAATGATCTTATTATTATTACAGCCAGTAGAAGATATGAAGTATATCCCTCCGTCTATGCTCGATCTAATCTGGTTGTTTTGAATTATGTTATTATTGCACCCCTCTAAATATATTCCAATTTTGAATCCGAACGTATTGATTACTAGATTTTCTATAGTTATTCCATTAAGGATACCACTAGGGGATGCGCCAACTACTCCGTGCGTTACATATGATGTACTTGTAGGAGGATAGTTTATCATTTTGTTATTTCCATTTAATGTAACACCATCGGCAGTTATTAGAATACATTGGGGAGGTGGGGAAGAGGGATTAAATGTTATGTCTTGTGTTAAAATATATTTCTGATTTGTCCTGTCCAATGTTGCTCCACATGCTGCTATTCCTATCACACATTCTCCTGATAAACAGGTTTCTCCTATCGCTGTATTGCAAGTTGTTGTGCTCCATTCTAAGCAAGTATCTGCGTCGTAATTGCCACAAGTTTGATAGCTTGAAGTTCCAGAGCATTGCTTGGCTCCTGATGGAGCGCAGTCGTCTGTGCAACCAGGACAGCCCTCATCAATTGTCCCGTCGCAATCATCGTCAACTGTATTGCATAGCTCTGTAGCGAAGGGATGAATATTTGCGTCGTTGTCATTGCAATCAACTCCCGCCCTTAGACAATTTAGTGTTATCCCGGTACCATAAAGGTCTCCGTCAAGGTCTGTGCAGAAAGGGACACATGCGTTGGTATCAAAACTAAGACAGTCAAAAGAGCAACCCAGATTCCCTGACGCAAAACCCTGACTTATGCAAGTCTGTCCATTTAAATCGTCATCAGTATTCGCAGAAATGAGGTCTGGTCCAATGTCACACACCTCAACTCCTGTTCTCTGCCCATCACCGCAAACATCTGCGGAAGTAGCCTGACTGACAACGAGCTCATCAATAGTAGTTGTTCCGCTTGAAATTGTTTGTGAAGGATTGCTGACTAAAAATGCCTCAAAGAAATATTCAGGGTCTCCTTGTCCAGATCCGTCATCAATCCATTGTGCTGTCCATACTGCTGAGGGATAAGTTCCTGAAACTGTGCCGGATAAAACATTACTTAATACATCGTCCTCATAAACATTAAACGTGATTGTCTTTCCTGCACAGCTTCCAGTTCCAACAACATTCATATTTACTTGCTGTCCATTAACTGCATTTGGCGTGCTCCACGACGCGGAAGTTAAAGCGCATGGAGAGGGAGGGGCGCAAACACCAACCTGGCACGTTCCTGAAGTGCAGGAAGTTCCGTCCGGCTGGTCGGCATAAACGCAGACTCCTGAAGCACATAATGCTGTCTGACACTCTATTGCTGTGCAGTCTGAACTTTGAGTGCAGGAAGGCTGAGATTGCATATTTACTTGCAATTGGAAAACATCTGCGGGATAGCGAGAGGAGACTATCTTGCCTTTGCTGTCTTTTTTGCAGGAATAAACTGAGAGCTTCTTGATAGAAGCAAATGTGGATGTGGCTTGCAATTGTATTCTTTCTAATTCCTTTATTGATATCTCCCTAATAAATGATTCAGTGTTTTTATTATTGTCTTCTATCACTATAATAACGCATTTTGCTTCTTGCTCTCCTCCGGGGCGGCGCTCTAGAACAAAATTAATATCTTGTTGAGCGAGAGAGGGCGTCTTTATTTTATAGTTTAATCTTATTAATTCTGTTTCTATTTGAATTGTCTCTGAAGAATCTGCTATAAAATATCTCAAAAATGCCCAAATTATTACGATTGCTGCAAGAACAAGGAGGATGATTAGAACAACTACTAAAACTCCGCTAACCCCTTTTTTGTTCATTTAGATAATTAGATTAAGTGATTTAAAAGACTTTAGATTGAGATTGTGAACTCTCCGAATTCTTTTTTTAGGATTTCTATTACTTCTGAGGACAACTGGTGTGTTTTTTCCAATTTTGTTTCTGATAATGCCTTCGCAAGCTCTTCTTTTGTTGAGAGCGATATTTTTCCATCTTTTATTTTCTTTATGCTTTCTGGATTTTCTGAAACAAAAATGCCTTCTTCTGTTGGTATTATGTCTGCTTTTTTTCCGTCAAAGGATATTCTAATTATTCCTTTTTTGATTTCTGAAAGCTCTTTCCTTTGCAAGTACTCAGTTAGAGAAGCCATTAAATCAGATGCGTCCCGATTCAAGCGATGCATTTCTCCCTGAGTTATTTTTTTATTTGCTGTTCTTTTTATTTTAGCAATTTCTTTTGCAATGTTCAATATCCTTTCAGGAAGTTTTCCTTTCTTTATCATTTCTGCCTCTAAATCTTTAATCAGGGCTTCCTGTCCTTTGTTTCCGAAAATGTTTTTCATTATCGCAAATGTTTCATTATATATCTTATCTGCCTGATGCTCGCGCATCTTTTGCTCTAATTTCTCGCGAAGTTCCTTCATCTTCTTCGAATACTCCCTTGATTCCTCCAAAAGAGAGTCTATCTCTTTTCCAGGTATCTCTTTTAATTTTCCATGCTCATAATCTTTGTATAGCTTGACGACTTTCTCAAGTGTTGAAAGCTCTTTGTGGCTCATTACTTTTTCTCTGTCTACTAGAACTTCTTTTACTTCTGAAACAATTGTCTTTGGAACTGGAGGAGCACTACCTGCGAGCATCATCATTGCCTGTGTTGGAGTTACAACACCGAAATAAATATCAACCATTGCGTCCATTAGTCTGCGTTTGACAATTTCTTCTGTTCTCTCCCCTTCTTTCATATACAAGTCAATTGCTTCAGGACTTGGCTTGATTCTCCCCATTTGCAGCAATCTTTTCCAGGGAATAAATGTTCCCTTGTCATACAATGGAACGCCATCGCGAATAAAAGTAAACATAACTGGCTGAGCATCTTTAACAGACTGCCAGAAGTCTGTGAGCAAATATACCTGGACATTCAAAATATTTTTAACGCCCGCGAGAAGTGTTGCCTCTTTAACAAATTCATAAATTATTTTTCCTCTTAGTTTTTCCAATAGTTCAATCCTTGACATTCTTTTTACGTCTGTATCATCTATTATAACAAAAGTATCTACGTCGCTTGTTTTGTCTGCTGTTCCGCGGACAAGACTGCCTCCGATGGCGTAAGTGGCAACATACTGGACTCGCCCTGTGTTGAGCCAGTTTAGAACTAAAGTTTTGTGAATGTTCGCAACTCTCAAAGCACCAAGAAATCCATCATCATGTAAGGGGAAACTCGCTGATATTGCATCTATAAATTCGTATTTTGAGTCTAAACCATAATTCCATAAATCAACTTCTGCTGTTTTAATATGCACCCAGATATTTTCTCCTGAATCTTTTGCTAATTTTATAATCTCTGTTTTTATTTTTGCAAGATTTTTGTATTGGTCTTCTGGAATTATTACAATTAAATGAATCGGCTTTGTGTCTGAAATCTCTTTAGGAAGATTTTCATCCTCCTCGAATAAAGGATTTGACTGCGCAGGAAGAATTCCAATTGATTTTGTGAATGAAAACTGCTTTACAACTTTCTTCTTAAAATCCTCAAGTTTTTCTTTTATTTTTTTAGTGTCTTGATTCTGCGCCGGTGGCTGTTGTGAGTTTGATTTGTTATTGAATTCATATTTCTTGTTATATTCTATATTTCCTGCAAGGGTATCGTGCTTCTTCTTTTCCATAATAAAATGTGAAAAATATCATATTTAAAAGTATGCTTTTGAGTCTTTATTTTTAGATGCATAAAACTATTCTATTCTTCTCTCCAAGCATAATGAGAACTCGATTGGCTCAGCAAGCTCCTCTCTAGACTCCCTTAAACATGATACTATAACTGCATAATTCCCGTCCCAAGGAAGAGTGTTGCTTTTTCCTTCATGGTTTTTATTGCCATCTGAATAGCCTCCACCAATCCACCTGGTGCCTTCTAACTTGTCAATTAGAATGCTTGTCTTATCTTTTTCTCTGCCTGACAGCTTTTCAAGCATCCACGATATTCTATCACCGCGTTCGCCTTCTATGATATATAAACAATCATCTAGGTAGCTGTACAAAGTTCCAGATACATTGGCGCGGGCTTTAATGAAACGTGGCGCCTGTGTATATCTCATGCCGCCTCCGCGCTTTTTCTCAGCAGTTATATCATTGGCTAGGTCCTCCTCCAGTTCGTGAAGTGCAAACGAGCCAGCTAATGGCAGAACATATTCAATACATCCGCCTATAAATCCAATTCCAAGAGCTGCTCCGCCCGCATAGTTGAATAAAGAGCGCCTTGTCATCTGTTCGTTCATCATTGCGCTGAGAAACCATGAGTTTATAAATATTCATCCTCTTTTTTGTTCATGCTGAAAAGGGGAGTGCGGAGAGAATATTTGTCTGAGTTTGTCTACGGCGGAATTGACGGGGCTGTTACGACTTTTGCAGTTGTTTCAGGCGCAATGGGTGCGTCTTTAACCTCAACAGTAATATTAATCCTCGGTTTCGCAAACTTATTCGCCGATGGTTTTTCTATGGCTGTTTCAAATTATTTATCAACAAGCTCTCAAAGGGAGTTGAATTTAAGGCATAAACATGCACACCCGCATGAAGAAAAAAGTCCAAAGAGAACAGCAATTGCAACCTTCATTTCATTTTTAGCAATAGGGATTATTCCATTAATATCTTTTGTTTTGTCGCCAGTATCTCAAACAATAAATTCAAATAAATTTGTATTATCTTTTGTCTTAACAGGAATAGCTCTTCTGATAGTCGGCGCTGTAAAAGGAAAGGTAATTGGAAAGCATTATCTAAAATCTTCATTTGAAACTTTGGCTATAGGTGGAGTTGCTGCCCTAATTGCTTTTTTAGTCGGTTATTTGTTAAAAGGATTGGCTGGCTAAATTTTAAACTTTTGGTAAGATTATAAATTATCAGTAAATCCGTTTTGAAAATAAATGCATCTATTGTATTTTTTTGGATGCAGGCACCACAATTGCAGAGAATAAAAGTCGCAGACCATTCTTCTTTCCTCCCAGATATTCGTATTTTCTCCAAGCCCATTTGCCCAATAAGCTCCTCTTTCGTCCATTCTTATATGCGGGCATCTTGATTCTTCTTTTGAGCTTATAAATAAATCTTTTACTAATTTGTCGCTGTTCATATTGCGCTATGCGCTCTAAAGGATTATAAATGTTCGTGTAAACAAATAGACCAAAAGG
>CAYIOA010000032.1:4514-9288 GCA_964364885.1 Candidatus Woesearchaeota archaeon | reverse complement strand
GCCTTTTATTTTTTATTTTATCTCTTCTTACTTCTGCTATGCGAATATTCGAGCCGCCTATATCCAATGAAAGAACCATTTTCTATTTTATTATAAACTTTTTAGTATAAAAATGTTGAGTCCTCTTTGTATTGATGCATTAAAAGAGCTTAATTCCAAAAAATCAAATAAAATCTTTTAGTGAGTTTGTGCTTCCCAATCTTCTTTTTCCTATCGCACAATAATTCTTATCTATCTCTATACTTAGCGAATTTCTACTATGCTTCTTACAAGCAACAGCAGTTGAGAAACTACCGCCGAACGGGTCCAAGACTAAATCTCCCTCGTTACTTGATGCTTTAATAAATATCTCCAATAATTTTACAGGAATTTGACAAGGATGAGGGGTCTTATCTTTGCTTACATTTTTCACAATATTAAATTGAAAAACATCATAGGGAGTTTTTCCATTGCTTCCATTTTTAATTAGTTCCATTATTCTCTTGTCTGTGGGGTTTCTATATGGCTCTGCAATATTTTTTTTATTGAATACTTTGGGTTTTTCTCCTTTGATATAAAATAAAATAGAGTGTTGGCTTCTTGTGAAATTTGTCGGCGACATCCCTGTATTAACTGGATAATGCCAAGTCATCCAACGTTTAAAAGTCATATTTTTATCTAAAAAAGGCATTAAATATGCGTTATTTTCTGGATAATTAAAGAGATATAATGCCCCTCCCTTCTTTAAAACTCTTATACATTCAGCTAACCAACCTTCGCACCATTTAATATATTCTTCTTTGCTCTTGCTATCAACATAAGAATTATACTTTTTCCCAATGTTGAAAGGCGGATCAGTAACTACTAAATCGACACTTTCAGCTTCAACTTTCTTTAATTCTTCGAGACAATCGCCGCAAATTATTTTATGTTCTGTCGCCATCTTTTCTCTATAAAATATCTTAATGTTTTTCATTTTATATGTTTTGTGTTGATAGTATCACCAAATCCTTCGGATTCGTACTACACCTTAAAAGGTGGAGTTTGATAGGGATTTGGGGAGAACCGGGAAAAACCGACGACATCTAACTCCAATCTAAAGATTGGAGATTTTTCACGCGTATTAACTAAAGCAATCAGCTTATCTTTCTTCTCACAATTAGGACAAACAATAATACTTATCTCAAACTGATCTTTATTCTGAGTCATATTACTTAATTAATCTTACTTAATTAGGAATACTCTGCTATATAAACCTTTCTTTATTAAGTAAGATTTATAAGGGATTATTACTTATGATATGTATGGCTGAAATAAGAATAAAAGAATTTGGAAAGACAGCGTATAAATGCAATAAGTGCAGTCATGTTTGGTTTTCTCGTGGAGATGAACGACCACTTACCTGCCCAAAATGTAAAACAGCAAGATGGGATAAAAAGCCAAGAAAACAAAAGACTTAAGCATGTAATAATAATTCAGAATAAAAGATAATCATCAAGGTTCTTATAAAATGTTTCTTATATAACAGGACTCAAACCTTCTCTAAAACAAGTTTTACTGCTCCTCTCTCACTTTTAACAATCCTTCCAACAAAAACAGGAATTTGATGTTGCAGCTCAAAAATCTTATCCTTTTTAAATGAAGGAGCGTAATAATCCTTGCCTTGTTGCATAGAAGAAACCCATAAACCGCCATCGCTTTTCATATTCACAAGGCAAACAAAGAACTCATCAAAAGTATCGTTTCTCGAAACCATTAAATGCCATGAAGCTCTCTTGCTAAATTCTCCTCCCCTCCAGACTTGTCCACCAGCTACTTTAATCTCCATGGGCATATTTATCTTAGAAAAGAACAAATCAGGATCATTGTCGCTGTTTGCCTTCTTAATTTCATATCTCAATCTTTTAGAAAATATCTTTGATGCTTTTTGCTCTAATAAATTACTAAAAATCTCAGATAACAATTTACCGCTTAGTTTTACATCAAATTTTCTCTTAAATTTCTTTAAAAACCATTTCATTGCCTTTGAACTTTCTTTCAAAACTTCTAAAACCATACTTCTGGTAATTCCAAAAGGATTTTCTTGCATAAAAACCCAAAGAAAACAAATCTTTAAACCTTTCTAATATCCACTAAATTCACAACCTATCTCAACCATAACATTTTTAATTACGCGAATACTATCTAAACAATAAAAGAGGAGACATGAAAGTAGCAATAAATGGTTTTGGCAGAATAGGGAGGTCTTTTTTTAAAATTGCATTTGACAAAGGCATAGACATAGTTGCCATAAACGATATTCACGGCGTGGAAGATGCTGCATACTTATTAAAATACGATTCAGTTTATGGAAAATACAAGTACAATGTTTCAGTCGGAAAAGATTCAATTTTAGTAAATGGAAAAAAGATTATAGTCTTAAACAATAGAGAGCCTTTAAATCTTCCATGGAAAAAGCTCGGCGTCGATGTTGTAATAGAATCAACAGGTGTTTTCAGGGACAGAACAGGCGCATCTAAACACATAAAAGCAGGAGCGAAATACGTTCTTGTCAGCGCACCAACAAAAGGAGAGTCTGATATAACTCTAGTCCCGGGCGTCAACGATAAAAAATTAGAGAAAAAACACAGCATAATTTCAGTTGCCTCATGCACAACAAACTGCCTTGCGCCAATCGTAAAAGTTCTGCATCAAAATTTCGTTGTCGAAAATGGGTTTATGACAACTATCCACGCATATACCTCAAGCCAGGCACTTGTTGATGATTCTCATAATAAACCAACGCGTGGAAGAGCTGCAGCGCTGAATATTGTGCCGACAACAAGCGGAGCAACTGAAGCTGTCGAGGAGGTCATCCCAGAAATGAAAGGAAAAATCAATGGACTGGCAATAAGAGTTCCTGTTGCATGCGGCTCTATAACTGATTTTGTAGCAACGCTCAGGAAAAAAACAAATGCAAAAGAAATTAACTCTATTTTCAGAAAAGTTTCACAGGGAGAGCTAAAAGGAATTATAGAATACAGCGAAGAAGACTTAGTGTCCAGCGACATCATAGGAAATCCACACTCTGCAATTATAAGTGCAAAAAATACGCAAGTAAACAAAAACATGGTAAAAATTCTCGCATGGTATGATAACGAGTATGGTTACTCAAACAGAGTTGTTGATGTAATTAAGATGCTTGAAAAATGGGTTAAGTAACATGGACTACAAAACCCTTGATGATTTCTCCTTTAAAGGAAAAAGAGTTTTACTGCGAAGCGATATAAACAGCGAAATCTCAGATAAAAAAGTAATTTTAAATGACAGAATTATCGAGTCAGCAAAAACAATAAAAGAGCTGCAGCAAAAGGGTGCTTCTGTAGTTGTGCTGGCTCATCAAGGCAGACCTGGAAAAAAAGATTTTATTTCATTAAAACAACATTCAAAATTATTAAATAAATACGTTAAAATAAAATTCGTCCCAAGCATAATAAAAGATAAAGCGTTGAATGAAATAAAAAACCTAAAAAACGGCGAAGCATTATTGCTGGAAAACATAAGATTCCTTAAAGAAGAATTTACTCCTCCAGATAATAAAATTGTAAAAACGCTCTCTCCGCTGTTCGACTATTACGTAAACGACGCTTTCTCAGTTTCACATAGAGAGCAAACTTCTATTGTTGGCTTTCCAAAAATACTTCGCTCATGCATCGGAAGAGTTATGGAAAAAGAATTAAAGAATCTGGATAAAATAAAAATAAATAATTGCTTATTTATTCTAGGAGGGGCAAAGGCGGAAGAAAACATTCTTCTTCTAAAAAATAAAAATGTTTTAACCTGCGGTATTTTCGGGCAATTGTGCGTCATTGCTAAAGGAAAAAATCTGGGCGCGCAAAACAAATTCCTTAAAGACGAACTAAAAATAATCCTTCAACTAAAAAGAAATTTGCACAAAGGAGTCATAACTCCAGCAGATTTCGCACTCAAAATAAAAAATAAAAGAGCAGAGTTATCAATATCAGAATTCCCGTCAAAATATGAAATATTTGACATTGGAGAGAAAACCCAAGAAATATATATTGACAAAATAAAAAACGCAGAAGCAGTTTTTATGAAAGGAACAGCAGGTTATTGCGAAGAAAAACAATTTTGCCGGGGAACAAAGTCAATTTTGAATGCCATTTCAAACTCAGGCGCATTCAGCATTATATGCGGCGGACATTTAACAAGCGCCCTTAGAAAACTCAAGATTAATAAAGACAAATTTGATTATATTAGTCTAAGCGGCGGTGCGACAGTAGAATATATCGCAGGAAAGAAACTGCCTGGCTTAGAAGTCCTGAAAAGAGAACATGACAAAATTTGATATCATAACAGTCGGAGGAGCAGTAATTGACGCATTTCTATACACTGGATTATCTCAAAAGAACGGAAAGCAGTGTTATCCTCTGGGAAGCAAGTTACTCATAAAAAACCTCGAGTTCTCAACAGGCGGAGGAGGAACAAACACATCAACTTCATTCTCAAAACTCGGCTTAAAAACAGGATTCCTAGGAAAATTAGGAAACGACGAAAACGGGAATGTAATCTTAAGAGAATTAAAAGAAAATAAAATTTCTTTTCTTGGAAACAGAGGAGATGAGCCAACTGGATACTCTGTAATTCTTGACAGCAAAGAGCATGAAAGAACAATCCTTGTCTACAAAGGAGCAAACGACGAATTAAAATCCTCAGAGGTAAATCTAGATAAACTAGACGCAAAATGGTTCTACTTTTCTTCAATGTCCGGACAGAGTTTAGAAACACAAAAAAA
>CAYIOA010000032.1:0-4414 GCA_964364885.1 Candidatus Woesearchaeota archaeon | reverse complement strand
ATTGTTGAAAGAACAGGAGCCGGAGATGCTTTTGCATCTGGGTTTGTCGCAGGTTACATCAAGACAAATAATATAAATTTCTCAATCCAATGCGGCTCTTTAAACGCCGAGTCTGTCATCCAAATCCGCGGAGCCAAAAATGGATTACTAACCTGGAAAGAAATCCTGCATAAAATAAAAAGCGCTCCTGTTAAGATCTATTAAAAATATCCAAATCAAAACATATAAATCAGTATAAAAATATTTAAAAACATTAAACTCATACAGAAAACATGCGCGGAAAAAACAAGTCAGGTTTAACAGCGTTATTATCTCTCGGTTTAACAGGCTGCTATGTTTCTCCTCCAGCTAATTCTTTAACAACCTCTTCGTCTATTCCAGACTACGTAAAAAGGTCTTGTAATTACATGCAGGACGAAATTCTCCAATTAGCAGTTGAGGAAATCAGGGGTTTTGAAGCAATGGGATATTCAAGAATGCAAATACAACAGGCAGAAACTCAATCCTGCATGCAGGGATTTTCAGCCACCTCCGGTTTGTCTGGGTTAGAAGGATTAGATTTCTGCGGAGAATGCATGGGCTCATTAGTTGACTACGCGCTTCGTTGATTAGAAGAATAAGTGAAAGTAAAGCTTATATAAAAGCCAAGCCATAACTCTCAATGAAAAAAGAGTTGTTCATCATTCTATTTTTTCTTTTTATGTTAGTTCTGTTTTATTTTCCGTCATCAAAAGCAACAGAAATAGACTGTGAATACAATCCAAAGGATCCAAGATGCCAAGATTCAAGCCAAAACCCTCCTTCAGACAATGGAGGAAATGTTGGGGGAGGCGGAGGCGAATCACAACAGCCCTCTCCAAGCAAGCCAAGAACAGCAGAGAACCAGCAAGAGAGTGACTGCGCAAAATACGACGGAGATAAAAAAGCATGTGATAGAATAATTGCGTGCAAAAGTGAGGAAAAAACATATAAAAAGAAAAACGGCTTCGGATGCGAATCAACAATTAAAGAGCATAAATGCGTTCCAAATGAAGAAGAAACATCATGTTATGCCCTCGGCGGAATTAACAAAATCCACGATGCTCAAGCATTCACAACACAGCCCGCCAACTATCAAACAGAAAAAGACACCAGCGACTGGAGATTTAATGTATACAAAGACAAAGCAACTTCCCCTGTTCCGGAAGGAAAATCTCCTGAAACTTTAGTTTCTCAAAATCAAGATGGCTCGTGTAAATTCTACTCATTTTCATACAATATGGATAGTTTTACAAAAGAGTATCACATTAAGCCAAACCCAGAGGGTAACAGGCTTTCAGTTATTAACGGCGAAGAGGTAAGAGTATGCTCGTACAAATTGGATGACAGCGACCTGGAAGAAATCAAAACATTCAGCGGCGGAGCATCCTCGCAAGTCTCAATTTGTCCAGATGTTTTAGAAAAAGAGATTCCTCCAGAAGAGCCATGCCCTTCAACTGTGCAAAGATGCAGTGTAAGTTTTCTTCGCCAACAATTTCTCTATGCGTATACATTTGAAATAAAACAAGACCAATGCCAAACACGAGAGGTTAAGGAAGTTGATGAGGGTAAGCCCCTAACTCAAGAAGAGCTTGACGAGGCAGAAAGAGAATTTATGGCTCAGTGTGAATTTTCTAATAGAAAAGGAACTAACGCTTTTTGCAAAGACACTGCTACTCTAAGTCTTAGAGAGATTTTAGAAATCCCAACCAATAGCCTTGATTTTCGGGATAAATCTCTTCAACATAATATTATTAATTTAATTACTGAAAAAATACGCACTGCACCTCACTCCCAAGAATTTTTTGATTGCACATACCCTCCAGACTTTACCTGCCCTGCTGATAAATGTCAAGTTACATTTACAGATGATTATCTGGGTCTCGCCTATGCTCCAAAGCCTCTTGTTAAATCTTCACAGGTGCTTGGTACATTTGAAGATACTATTACAGTAACAGTACCAAATATCGTTATATTGGGTGCTCCCAAATCAAAGGATTTTAAGGTTTTACAGGAGTGGATACTAACGAAAGTTATGCCGATTGTGATGCCTCAGTTTCTAGATCAATTGCAAGAGCAGAGAGAACAATTAAGAGAGCAATCTCCTTGTACCGACCCATCCGAAGTTCATATAGCAGTATTGAGTTCTTTAAAACCAAAGGTTAAACTTGGTATATTTTCAGTTACTGTAAAAATGCCATTCACATGGACTTATGGTTGCGTAAAACCAGATGAGTCAAATAAAGAATGGGTGCTCATTATGACTGGAGATGTTAAAAAAGAATGCCTCCCAAAATCAACGTAAACACTCGCCATTTGCACACCCACTCTCGCATATAATTTCTTTAACTACCAGAGAATTTTCTTGACACGTTTGTTCAGAAAGTACCTCTGAATTTATACACATGTCGTCAGCTACGATTGTAAATGAACAAGTATCCCCATCATCAAGTGCCTCACACTCAGTGTAAAAATAAATAACAGTGCCTCTTGTAAAGGAGTCATCTCTGCCAACATCACTGTCATCACACACATTATTTATATATTTTTCCTCAACAAATGACACCTTGCCAGTTACTTTGACTAAAAGTAAAACAAAAGACAAAGACAATACAACAAACAACACGCCTAAAATAGATATAATCAAAATTTTTTGCATAACATAGAGGGTTAGTTCTAATATTTATAGTTTTTCACTTAGCAAGTACCAGAGTCTAGTAGTTGTGAAAGGTAAAAAACGACCCCAATCAAACGCTTTGGGCTCAAGTGGCTCGGCGTAATTACCTCTTAACTGGAACCGTCTAGAAGTTATATTATTCATCCCATCGGTTACAATAATATTATATTTACTTAGATCCTTTGATGTGCCTATTTTAAGATAGACCATAAAAGAGTCGCCAAAAAGAGAAAGAGAACTGCGATCATCTTGATGAACAACCCTGGCATTTTTCTCACCCTCTTCTTTCACCTCAATACGTTTAATGCCATTTGAATCTATTACGCATGCGCTCACAGTTTTCTCTTCTTCTTCAAATATATCACTCAGGCCTATAATCTCTATTAGGCCTTTTCTCACAGTTATCTCTTCTTCTATGTTTGAGTTTGTTTTTAAATTAATATCACTCAGGCCTATAATCTCTAGTAGGCTTTTTTCATGTTCTCTCGAAACAGTCCAGCCGACGCTACTTTTTATTTCTGAACCGTAATTATAACCCCCACACCCCGCGCCCGCAGTCAAAGCTAAACCCGCAACGGTTCCAGTTACATTCCTTAGTGTTTTATTCTTCATGGAAAAAACAATAAAGTCACGTATTTAAACCTTTATTTTTCATTACTCTGTAGTTACTTTATCTCTAAATTTATCTCGGACACAAATCTCTCGGTTTTCTATTGCATTTTTCTCTAAAAAAGAAGAGAGTTAGTTTTTACTCGTTTTAAAATTCTCTCCATCCAATCCCTAAATTCATAAAGTCTATTTCTGCAAATCTATTGAGATTTATTTTTCCCTTTCCTGTAAGATACTTAAAAATCTCCATTGCTTGAATGTTTGCTATTGCTCCAGCAATTGGTCCAAGGTTTCCTGTTTGCCTAATGTCTCTTATTTTTTCTAAATCTTTTAATGGGTCCATTCTTTTCTGATATTCTATAAAATCATCAAAAGTTTTAGTAACTCCCGGGATAATAACCGGACCAACCATTCCCAAATGCAAATTATATCCTCCTGCAACACAATAAGCAATTCCTTGCTGATTAGCATATCCATCAATGATTCTTGTTGTTTCTACAACTGATGGAGAATCAGCACAATTCACTAAAAAATTACAACCAGAAACAATATCTTCAAGATTTTGATTTGCATCTACTCTCTTTTTGAAAGGCATAATATTTGCATCTTTTAATTTTTCCTTTACAACATCAACTTTATACCTGCCAATATCACTGGAATCAAAGAATAATTGTCTGTT
The DNA here is from genome assembly GCA_964364885.1 of Candidatus Woesearchaeota archaeon. Lineage (GTDB taxonomy): Archaea > Nanobdellota > Nanobdellia > Pacearchaeales > GW2011-AR1 > UBA73. The sequence continues at coordinate 431 of CAYIOA010000032.1, read as the reverse complement.
AAAGTTACTTCTCTCTACTACATCGGGGTCAGTAATTCTTATTTCTCCAACACCGATTTGATACAACCCATTTACAATCCAAGTTCCAATTCCGCCAACTCCGAAAACTGCAATTGTGGAATTTTCAATTCTATTTTGGAGTTTTAGTGTTTCTTCTCTTGAATCTGTAAGTTCATCCAAAAATAACAATTGCCTGTAATGTCTTCCTTTTTCTAAATCAGACTCATATCTTCTGACTATTCCTTCTTTTTCCAAAGCACTTAAACAAGCATTTATATTTTTAGGATCGTATCTGACTGATAACGTCTCAGTTAAATCTTGTTCTGTTTGTTCAGAATCAAGAGAATTAATTATTTCCTTGACTAAAGAATCTACCTGAAATTTTTTAATCCTTCGTGTTGCGGTTGAAATAAAAATATAATTATCTTCAG
>CAYIOA010000031.1:0-9600 GCA_964364885.1 Candidatus Woesearchaeota archaeon | reverse complement strand
CATTATATCCACTTAACTATGGGGGCTGTTTTAACAATGAAATAAAGGTTTTTAGAATTATTGATATTTCCACCCTCAAAATCTATCACTCCAGTTTCAAAAGCAATTCCTTCTATCGTGAAACTCACTCATCCAGGCAAATTCTGTCATGGCTGGTTTTATAAGAATGCAATTCTCCCTTATCAAACCAAAGTTTAATCTCGCGTAGTGCGTCCTTGGCATCAGAAGAAGCATGAATTAAATTCCGAACATTGATTTCATTTGAATTCGAATAATCCCTTGAAACATGCGCAAAATCTCCCCGAATTGTTCCTGGCAGAGCATCATTAGGATACGTGCTCCCGACAATCTTTCTCACAACGCGAATTGCATCAACTCCCTCTAAAACAAGAGCAATCACAGGCCCCTCTTGAATGTACTTAATCAGTCCGTTTCTAACGCGCTCGCCATGCCTCTCAGCAATATCCTTCCCGTAATGCTCCCCTGCAAATTTCTCATCAGCCCAAGCCATCTTCATTCCAATAATCTTCAGACCCGCATCTTCAAATCGCGTGATTATCTTGCCAGTGAGATGCCTCACAATCCCATCCGGCTTTATCAATACAAGCGTTCGCTCTTTCTCCATCAACTCTACCAGAAACAAAGAGTTTTAAATTTTGTTATGCCTAAAATAAAATGCTATTCGCCTTCATAAAACGGATTTAATAGAATTTCTTGTGAAACATATCCGTCAATATCAGACTCTCCTTTGACAATATCTGCCAAAACCTTATTTCCCTTTAATGTTCCAATCGCCTGGACAGAAATTATTCTTCCTGGAAACAAATAAGCTCCCTGTAAATCTTCCTTTTTAAGACCTACTTCGCCAGCAATAAGATGATTATCTACATATCTGTCTCCTTCGTCAGCTATTCTAACCAAATAAACATCTAAATTGCAGACATCAAAACGTGACATCTCTCTTAAATCTCTCACTTCTTTTTAAAGACTATGTCATCATAGAAATCATTAAAAATTAATATCCCTCTTAATAAAAATGAAAGTCATAGCAGACCTCCAAATCCATTCAAAGCACGCAAGAGCAACTTCAAAAGACCTCTCAATAGAAAACCTGGAAAAATACGCAAGAATCAAGGGAATAACTTTGCTTGGCACGGGCGACTTTCAGCATCCATTGCATAGAAAACATATCGATGAAAACCTAGTAGAAAATAATAACGGAATTTTAAAAACAAGCGCAGGTTTTCCGTTTATCTGGCAGACAGAAGTTTCCCTTATGTTTTCGCAAAATGGAAGAAGAGCAGTACATCTCTTAATTTTCTCTCCAAACACAAAAACAGCAAATAAAATAACAGAATACTTAGCATCAAAAGGCCGCTTAGACTATGATGGAAGACCAATTTTCGGAATCCCTGCGCATCAATTAGTAAAAGATTTAAAATCAATCACTGATCTAATAGAAATTGTTCCAGCTCATTGCATGACTCCTTTCTTCGGTTTATTTGGCTCAAAATCAGGCTTCAACTCAATAAAAGAATGTTTTCTCGAACAATCACACCACATTCACGCAATAGAGTCCGGAATGTCAGCAGACCCTCCGATGCTTTGGCGTTTAAAAGAATCAGTTAATATAGTCAGCTTCTCTGACGCCCACTCTTTCTGGCCCTGGCGTCTGGGCAGAGAGGCAACAATTTTTGAGCTCCCTGAACTAACCTACGAAAACATAATAAAAGCAATCAGAACCGGAGACGGCTTGCAATCAACAATTGAAACTCCTCCAGACTACGGAAAATATCATTACGACGGCCATAGAAACTGCAATTTCTCCTGCTCTCCAGAAGAAACAAAAAAACTAAATGATCTCTGCCCAATATGCAGAACTAAACTGACAATAGGTGTTGAATATCGCATCGAGGAGCTCGCAAAAGAGCCGGAAAACTACACTCCAAAAAACTCAAAGCCCTTTTACGAGTTAATCCCTCTGCATGAATTAATTGCACTCGCATACAGCACTTCATTAAACTCTCAAAAAGCCTGGTCTGTTTACAATAGTCTAATAGAAAAATTTCAAACAGAGCTCAACATTCTTCTTCAAGTTTCAAAACAAGACCTCCTCGCAAAAGACACATCTCCAGTACTAACAGACTTAATCCTTTTATCAAGAAAAAACAAGCTTAAAATAAAGCCCGGTTACGACGGTACTTACGGCGTTGTCCAGCTCCCGGAAAAACAGAAGAAGCTGTTTTAACTGTAATTTGTGCTTCTTGCTCGTTTTCCTCATTTTCAATATCAAGCAAAATCTTTATAAATATTACGCACTATTACGTAATATGGAGATTATAAGCAAAATAAGCAAGGGAAGCAGGATGGACCAAGTCTACATACCTAAAAACAGAGCAGGTTTTGCTGTCGGAGATCACGTTGTTATTAGACTTTTAGAAGCACTGCAAGAAAAAAAACCTCCTGAGAAGCTTTATTTCTATGGAGTAAAAAGGTTAGAGCCTGTAAAATCAGGAATTATACACGAAATTATGCAAATTATAGAAAAATCTGTCGCCAATTACGAAAACATATTTGTCACTGGTTCATTCCTAGAAAGGGGTTTCCAATTTAATGATATAGATATCCTTATCATAAGCAAAAATAAAATAAACCAAGAAATAATTAAGGAGAATATAGAAAGAAAAACAGGTATAAAAACTCACATTTTAATCTTGAATAATAAAGAGCTATCCAAAGGCTTAGAAACAGATCCTCTATATCACATGATTCTTAATAGATGCATAGCTAAAAAGAGGTTTATCTATAAAACTAAACAAACAATCAATTATAAGTTCCTAGACTTGCATCTTCTAAAAAGTAAAACTTTATCTGATAACTTCGACATCTTAAGTGGAAAAGAAAAATACAATTTAGTAAGAAATACAATAGCCATCTATCTCTATTTAAAGAAAAATAAAGTAACAATTGACTCTGTTGATAAGGAGATAAAAAAAGCTCTCAAAGTAAACTCCCAAGAAATAAAGAGCAATGTTCTCAACAAAAAGGCGTTTTTGAAAAAATATGCTTTGATATACAACAAAGCCCTGGCCATGATACTTAAAGGTATTGAACATGGCTCAAAACAGAAATAAGCTTATTGAATTATTTATCGGAAATATTTCCAACGCTATTGCTCACGAGATTTTAGAGCGAGCCGCGACCAAAGAAATCCTGGCTGATAAATATAGAAAAGAACTTGTAAATAGTTTCGAAATAGCGAAGCGCTATCGCGAAAAGATAAATCCATCCAATAGACTTATTCCAGATAAAGATGCTGTTTACATCAAAGAGAAAGTTATTGCAAGAGTCAAAGCTGAATTGATGACAAGAATCTCAAAGGGATATGAAAATATTGACTTGGAGCTTATAGATACTTTAACAAACAAGACCTTGAAAGATACAAAAATAATACTCTGACAAGACTGATTTGTTTATTGTTTCTTAAAAAGCGAGAGATGTTAATGTTTCAAAAAACTGCTAAGACTCAAGAATATTTGAAGCGATAGTATTATTTATAAATACAATTTGATTCATATAATCATGAAAATAAAAATGTTGTTAGCCTCATTCTTTCTTTTAATTGGTTTAATAGGAATTGCTTCTGCATGTTCTTGTGTGATTCCTGAACCTCCTAAAGAATCAATGGAATCATCAACAGCAGTATTCAAAGGAGAGGTTGTTCGTATTGAGGGTGAAAAGGTAAACTTAGTAATCTCTAAAATATATAAGGGCGATCTTGGAACACAAGTGAATATAACAACTCCAACAGATAGTGCTATGTGTGGTTTTAATTTTGTTAAAAATAAAGAATATTTGGTTTATACTTCTGGAAACTTATCAGATTTAAGTACAAATATTTGTACTAGAACTAAGCTCTTATCCGAAGCCGATGAAGATATAGAGGAATTAGATAATTTAATTTCTAAACAAAAAGATTGTAAAAACCTTTACTGGTTTGATAATGAAAATAAAGAATGCGGGCAAAAAGAATTCTGCGGATTATATGTATATCAAGGATTGCAAACTTTTGAATCAAAAACTCAGTGCGAGAAATCCCTGAATCCTGCAGAAAATAAAACATTTAATTTATCAAACGGCAGAAAAGCTGAAATAAAAATAATGCCGGAAACGGCATCTCAAAAAGCAATTGAGCGTTTAGGTGAATTAGGATTTAACGTTACATTAAAAGAAGTCGGCTCAGGAGATAAAACAAAAGCAGTTTATGAATTAACAGGAAATAAAGAAGGAAAATTCTTGGGAATATTCAAGATCATAGCAAAAGTCCGGGCGCAGGTTGATGCGGAAACCGGAGATGTCAAAGTCATCAAGCCTTGGTGGAGTTTTTTGGCGAGCGGAATTTAAAACTACTTCATCGCCTTCCCAACAGCCCAATCAATAGCATCCAAAGACTCATCAGGCCTCATAGAATGTTTGGACAATCTCCTTTCATACAATTCCAAACTCCCTAAAAATCTCGCAATATCCTCCAAACTAGGCTTCTCAGAATAATCTCCCAAACCGCTTTGCGACAAAAACAAGGCATTCAATGTCTGCTCAAATTGCCCTCGTAGCGGAATTGCAAAATACGGCTTTTTCAAATACAGCGCCTCTGACATCAAAGTGAAGCCAGCAGTCGCAATAATTGCCTTTGCTTCAACAAGATCCTCCAAGAATTGTGCTCCTGTTTCCTTAAAAATAATATTTCCCTCGCGCACTTTTCTCCCGTAGCCATAAACAACAAAATTCTCCTTGCTCTCTCTCAAAACACTAATCAAATCCTTATTGGGCTTGGTCATATAAACTAATACATTTCCCCCATACTCTGCTCTTTTTCTAGCTTCCAGCACTTCACTCCTGATTAACGGACTGACAACTCTAACCTTGCCTCCATCTTTTCTCACCCTAGATTTAACAAATGAAACAATTACAAAGGCATCTGCTTTTGACACAAATCTATTAACAATCTCCCTGGCAAAAATATAATCCTTTTTGTATTCCCCGGGAACATTTAACTCTAAGTGCGTTAATCTATGCTGATTATCAAAGCAAATCAATGGCAGTTTATACAGCTTCCTAATAACAGGCACAATTGGCTCCATGTCTGTAATGCACAATTCAGGATTAAATTTTTCAACCTCTCGCTTAATTTTCCTCCAATCTTTCAAATTCTCAATAATTGTATCAATCCCCTTCTTCACTGTCTGGCTTTTGTCAAGATTGCCTTCCTCAAAAGCAATTGTAAACCCTGCAATTTTTAAAACATCAAACTCATTATACAGAACATCATACGCCTGTCCGTAAGTCACAACTAAAACTGAATGTCCCTTTCTCTGTAAATAAGGAATAATTCTCTTAGCTCTTGACGAGTGACCGAAGCCCTCCCCGGCAACACCATAAAGAATTCTCATAAATCATAAAAACAAAAACAATTAATAAATCTATTCTTTCTACCGCTCAACTTTCGCAGCACTTCCAACTCTCACAAACTTGTAATGCGCCTCAATAGTTTTCTTCCCGCACTTCCCGCAAGTCTCTTTCAGACTGTACCCATGCTCATTGCATTTCCTCAGTCTCATTTTTCCTTGGCAACCTCAAAAACAATTTTTTTATTTTTCGCTCTTTTCTCTATTTCATTCAAAACATCACTCATTAAATGATTAGCCTCCTTGAAATCCTTCCCGGAAACAGAAACAGAGAAAACAGATGAGCCTAAATAATGAATCTCTGCATTAACCTCTAAAACACTCTTAATATCCATCATTCCAGTTTCAGAAAAACTCTTCAAAATTATCCTTTTTTTAACACTTTGTTTCCTAGATTCTTTCTCGTTGAAAGCCTTTGCAAGTTTCTCTATTTTATCATCACTCAAAAATTCTGAAAGAATTTTTGGATTGTCCTTGACTCCATCAAAAAAAGAAAAGATATCGTACTTTTCTTTTATCTTGCCGATTATCTCATCCGGATTTCCAGCAACATTTTTTAGCATGTTCCTCAAAGCATGCTCCCTCCTGTTTCTCTCTAGAACTTCCTCGCGCTCTTTAGAAGTAACTCTCCTCAGGCTCAATTCAATATGGTCATTAAATACCTTCAAAACCTTGCATACAATCTTTTTCCCAGGAGAAACATACTCTCTTAGATTTCTAATTCTCCCTGCAGCCACCTCAGAAAAAACAATTGTGGCATGATAATCTTTATATCCGTCTATTTCCAAAAAGACAGTTGTGCCGCCGCTGGACTTTACAGTGCATAAAACGAGGTCATCTTCCTTTAAACTCATGAAAAAACCTCCTTAACAAATGCTCTAATGCGCGCCCGACCGCCGGTATTATCAACTAAAAGCTTATTGCACTTGTCACATTTGACTCTGCTGGAGCACTTTCCATAAATTGTCTGCGTGTTTTTGCATCTGCTGCAAACTACTTCCAAAAACTTTCCTCCAAAGGTGTTTATCATAAAAAATATCACCAAATCATACTTTTAAACTTTTACTAATTCAACATCAAGAACCTTCCTTAATTCAACAATAAATTCATTCTCCCTGGCGCGGGATATCAAACACCCCGCAGCATTCGGATGCCCCCCAACTTCCCCTCCAAGGGGAACAACGACTTTATGCAGAACCTCTCTTACATTTCTTCCCTTTCTTCCGGCAATTCTGGCAGAAACCTTTATCTTGTCTTCATTATAAGCAAGTGCAACAATAACAAGCCCCTCCTTATAGAAAGGAGAATGAGAGATAATCGAAGCAACAGTGCCTATAATAGTATCCTTTATTTTATCCTGTGCATTGATAATAACATAATCCTTCCCTGAAATTTTATCGCTCTCAGAAACAAACTTTAAAGCAGAAACAAGATTCTGTTTGTAGCTAATATAAATTTTCTCAGCTTCTGCTCTAAAATTCCTGTTGCCCAGGCAGAATCCCAGAGCAATTTCCGGATGGTCCATTCTGCTGCATGCATTTATCAAAGCAGATATTTCCCGGGTATCCTCCAGCTTATTAAAAAACTTCAGCAGATACAAATTGCCGACAATATCCTCCCTAAAAGAAGATCCTTTATTTCTTAGCATAACAGCAGTTATAATCCGGGTCATCTCCTCATCACTCAGCTCATAAAGGGATTTATACTTTCCATTAACAATCTCTATGCCTGCATCCCTCAATAATTCAACCACGCCGCTTCTCGAGCCACTAACGCCGGGAATATAAGGTGTAGAAGAATACTCCAGCGCCCTGTCCAGAGGTCTTGTTGAAGGATAAACTAGTAATCCTTTTTTTACAACTGTCTCAGCATCAGTTAGTATCTCCCCAAATACCTTCCCTATCAATTTGTCATGCAAATCTCCAACCATTCCAATAACAGCTAAACTAGCAAGATCTTTATTCTGCAAGGACAAACTCTTCGCAAACAAATAGCATAAAGCCGCACTGGAAACAGGCTCGTGCCCGTTTAAAAAAGGATTTACCATAAATACATTCCCGGGAATCTCTTGAACTATTTCATGATGGTCAAGAACAAAAATATCATTCTTCCTGTTCCGAAGATGCTCCAAGCTTCCAGAAGCCAGGTCTAAAAATATCAAAACATCTTCCTCCGGCAGTTTATTAATCATGTTTTCATCTAAACCCTTGACAATCTCCAAAGAAAACTTTTTCCCAGCTCTCTCCAAAGCTCTGGAAAATATAGCCGCAGAAGTAATTCCATCCGTATCAAAATGGCTTATAATCCTAAGGTATTTTTTCCTGCTCAAATCTTCGATCTTCTTAACAGCCGAATTAATTAGTTCTATCATCCTCTCCTCCTCTATTCGCTCATCAGCATAATCCAATTCTATTGTTTTTCAAACTTATGCAAGACCCATAGCTTCTTTGACAAAGATCTTGAAGCAGTATAATCATGCTTATTCTTAGAAATATGATTTTTTAATTTTCCAATATGTCCATCCAGAATATCCTTTTCAGACTTATATTTGACATCATTGCTCTTGATTATTTTTGTTATCCTTTTTCCAAACAATTTAACACTTGGAACACCATGTTTATCTCTCAAAAGCAGCCCTATTTTTGCAGGAGTTTCGCCGCGTTTTGCCAGCTCTAAAACAACCTTCTCAAGCTCAGCAGGCTTAATTTTTATCCAGCTTGGTTTAACTACACCTAAAGACTCTGCTCCCTCAGAATCAGCCTTCTCAATTTCTTGCTCACTTAGTTCATTCATCAACTACTCTCACGATAGCCCCTTAAAAAGTTTATGGTTTTGTCTGCAAACCCAAAAAAATAAAAACCTTTAAAAACCACTCTAACCCACCATATCTAAAAATATCAATCTTTATATTGGTCTTTTTACAATTAAGTATGAAACTTCCAAAACAAACAAACAGGTACTGTCCTTACTGCAAAAAGCATACAGCTCAAATAATATCTATAGCAAAGCAAAAATCAAGGTCCACAACTCACCCATTGTCTAGAGGCTCGCCATATAGGGTAAAAGCAAGAGGTCTCAGAAGTGGAACAGGAAATAAAGGAAGATACAGCAAACCCGCAGTAAAATCCTGGAAAAGAAAATCAAAAATCACAAAAAGAATGACAATAATATACACATGTAAAGAATGTAAAAAAGCAAAGGGAATAAGTAAATCAGTAAGAACATCGAAAATAGAAATAGGGCAGGCTCTAGCTAAATAAAATGACAAAAAGCACACTCTCAAAAAAAAGCGTAAAAAAAACTTTTTATGAAGTCATAGCTCCCATAACCTCGACTCCAATTCACGTTTATTCATCAGGCCCTGAAGAAATAGAAGGAAGAGTTGTAAAGCTCGACTTGACAAAGACACTCCGGGGAAAAAGCTTCGAGCTTAAGTTAAGAATAAAATCCTCTGATAATAAACTGCAGGCCTTCCCAGAGAGTATAGAATTATTAAATTCTTACATCCAAAAAGTAATGAGAAATGGCATAGACTATGGAGAGGATTCATTCGACACAGAATGCAAAGATTCACTTATAAGAATAAAACCTTTTTTTATCACAAGAAAAAGAGTATCTCGGACAATTTTAAAAGTATTGCGCAAGACAGCTAGAGAATATCTAGTATCATACATTAAAACAAGACCTGCCCAAGAGCTCTTTGCCGACATAATATCAAATAAAATTCAGAAGCAGCTCGCAGTAAAACTAAAGAAAATCTATCCTCTCGCACTCTGCGAAATTCGCGTCTTTGAAATTATCAGCGAAAAAGAAAACACAGAAAAAAAAGTCGCGGAAGAGAACAAAAAGGCTTAAAAATAATCTCCTCCTAATCCCCTCATGAAAAAAGATTCCCTGTATAAATACAAATGGGGAGCGGTTTATTTAATTGTCAATTTGATAATTGCATTAATTATGAGCTTCCTTGATGAATATATTTTTGGTCCAGGAATTACTTCTTTTGTTCTTCTGCATGGTCCCTCATTAGCAACAACCGTTCTACTATTTGGTTATTCTTATTATTTTATATATGCTTTATTTCTAACAATCATTGCACTTGCGCTAACATTTTTATCAGGAATAGGCGCGGGATATG
>CAYIOA010000030.1:0-10101 GCA_964364885.1 Candidatus Woesearchaeota archaeon | reverse complement strand
AGTCCATATTGACGGCGCGGTTTGGTACATCGCTGTCGGCTCTTCCTATCCTGGCTGTGCACAAGCAGCCAAGGGTGTCGGAGTTCACGCATTAAAAGGGATCGTTAGCTGGGTTAAGAACGTCAACAATAAACTAACGATTTCGTATCAAATCGCAACTATCAAAAACGCGGCGTTGCGTGCAAGTAATTGCATGAAAAATAAAATCAGCTCATATCGGGGGAGTCTTTCTCTCCAAAATAGAGGATGATAATCCCGAGGGAAGATGATTATCAAAATAAATAAATCATCCCCGTAGAGACTTTGATCTTTTCTCATATGGAAATAGGAACCGTCAGTTCTGACAAGATCAGGAGCTTTTAATTAGAATAAGCTAACACGCTGATCTCCTTTTTTAATAAAAGGATGAAGGTATAGTCCACTCTTTAACAAATAAATAAGTTAGAGGTTAAGTACGCGAGACAGTTTGTATGATATCTACTAGACGCGCAGTTGTCTGAGTGGAACGAGTTTTTAGTACGAGAGGAACGAAACTCGGGTGCCTCTGGTGAGCGGTTGTTATGTAGCAGGCCGCGCAGCTACGCACTAACGGATAAGTACTGAAAGCATCTAAGTACGAAGCCGTCCGCAAGACGAGACAACAAAGGCCGTCACAGAAGATGACGTTGATAGAGTTGATGTGTAAGATTCAAGGCAACGAGAATTTAAGCATGCAACTACTAATAGCCTCAATATCTTTTTGTAAACCTTTCCTGCCGCTCATTTTTTATAATATTTTCACACTAAATTAATTTATTTTCATTAGACTTATTTCCTGCTTACTTTAAACAATATCTAAAAAATTAATTTCTTTAAAAAATCGTCTCTTTACTTTCTTTTTTTCTTAAGTACAACAAACCAGATAATCGCCGCAATTATTATCAAAGCGATAGCAATAACTGCTAGAACCACACTAGAGGATATTTGCGATTCTTCTGTCTCAGGCGATAATTGTGGTTGTGCACTCTCGCTTGTTGAAACTTCTGTCGGAGCAGGCTCCTCGACAGGCTTTGCTTTTTCTCCGATTGCAAAAAAGCTAAACGAGTTTACTTTAACATTATAAATTTGATATGTTAAGCCCCCTCTTCCTATAGTTCCTCCGTCAGAAGTTGGTAGCTCACTCCATCCCCCGTTCACAAATTTATATACAGCAATATTATCTTTTGCTACGTTCTTTTCATTTAACCATGATGTTTCGACCTCAAATTGTATGCTAGATTCTTCCATCTTGCTTACGAGGTTTGTTGCATTTATTTCTAAATATCTATAAGTTGCCCCGTTTCTTTCTGTAACACTTGAAGGCTGTGTATCGTACTTTTTAAGAGTAATCTGAACATTATCTGCTTCTTCTTTAACTTGAATATTCATCTCTTTTATTCCATAACTAGCATCTAAAAATTGAACTTTGTTATCATCGCCTGGATAGAGTGTTCCTAAAATCTTTGTTGTTGTTTTTGAAGGTGTACTCGACGTTCCTCCGCTCCCAGAGCCACCGCTACCGCCAGAACTTCCACCACTACCTCCTCCGCCCTGTTCTACAGTATAACTTGCAGTTGCTGTAAAAGAGTTTCCCGCATAATCTGTAACAGTGCAATCAGTCGTACCAGTTCCACTTGATGAAGTTGGCGGTTTTCCACTATTCTTATTGCTTGTTGTTTTAACTCCAGAAGTTGCGTCACTTGCCGAACAAGTGCAAGTTATTGTATCTCCAGAATTAACTGTTGTTGGCGAGCAACTCAGAGACGCACTAGGCTGAGTATTATCAAATATAACTGTATGATGCCTTGCAGTGTTATTAAGATTACCTAAAGTATCATTAACAAATGCAGTTATATTATATATTCCATCCTTGAAGTTAGTTGAATTTATCTGAACACTCCAAGAGCTAGTTGAGCCCTCCCGCGTCGCAATGAATGTTCCATTTTGATTTCCAGTGCTGTTTGTTACATTAAAGAACACATACAAATTCGGTTCTTTGAATACAGCATCTACAATAGAAACATTTAATGTTAATGTCCCAGCAAGACTCAATTCAGAATGATTACTCGAAGTTAAATTAGCTCTTGCGTTCGAGGTAATATTAACATTAAATATCTCAGGAGAAGTATGGTCTAATCTTACAAAGACCGGTCCCACGCTGGCATTAACCTGAGTTGTTCCTGCGGCATTCGCTTGCGACCTATTAAATATCGAAACATTAATACTGTAATCTCCATCAAATGTTTTGTTTATTGTAATATTAACCCAGCATGATCCCAGCGTGCACGAACCAACTGCCGGACTTGCATTTCCAAATGGAAACGCGCTCCAGTTCCCTCTTGCATTGCTTGTAAAAGCAGAATTATTTGTGCTGAAGTAAACTGTAAGATTAACAGCATCTGTTATGTCGGTGGTATTAACATAGCTGACATTAATAAATATACTTCTTGTAAAGTTTTCGCTGCTGTTAGGAGATATAATAACAACTGCTCCCGAAACAAAGTTTAAGATAAGAATAGCAGTTATCACACCAAACAGCACCGCAAAAGAATACGCTGCAATATTTTTTCTGTTCATCATTCCTCTTTTTTACAAATTTATTATTCAATAATTTGTAATACATCTATAAATCCTTTTATTTATAAATCTTTCGTCTTTTAAATTTTTTTGTAAAAAATGCATTCCCGTCGGAAAATACAAATCTCTGCAAACAGTTACCCTTATAAACCCTGAATTTTTAATAATTCTGAGTCGGAGAGCTGACTTCGGAACTGTCCATTAAATTGGAAAGAACTGTTATGAGTTCTAGTTTTGAGGAAGGTCCGGGCATCCGTTGTTTGAAAGCAAGCAATCGTCGTGCGATTCATGAAAGTGAGCTGTCGTGAGGCAGAGCTCCAGAACAGAAACGGCACAGCCTTTCCCGAGCAATGAACTTTGCAGGAAGCTGAGAAGGAAAGGATTTGATGAAACGGCTGTCTTCGCTGATGCAAGAGCCATAGCCGCTCGCTAAGACAGATGTCAGCGCAAACTGTTCGTCCTCAACGAGGAAACGAAGTCTGACAAAACCTGGCCTACTCCGGCTCGTTTCTATTTATTGACTATTCAAAAACATTTAAAAGCAAAATAGAACTTATTTTTTTAAGGGAGTGTAGCTCAGTGGGAGAGCATGCGACTGAAGCTCGTAGTGTCGGGGGTTCGATTCCCTCCACTCCCATTTGGAATCGAAGACTGCAATTCGTCAGGAGTCGAAAACATTATATAATATAATAGTCTTATAGAATTAAGAGGTTTGGCATGGCTTCAAAAAAGAAAAAAGTAAAAAAGAAGAACTATTATTCCAAAAAATCAGTAAGAGGTTAGCTCTTAAGAAAATTCGGTATAGCGCATTCTTTCAGTTCATTTATTATATTGTCGGAATTAACTGGCATAACTATTCTAGAGACCAATCCATGCAGGCTGTAAGGAAGGCGAATTAAACTAATATTCCCTGAAGAAACCCAAGGATCAATCGGAAACCTCTTAAAATAACTAACAATTTTCTTGCGTTCTTTAATACTCAACAAAAACCCCTTTTTATCAAAAACATGAATATGGAATCCTCTTCCAGAATAAACTATTTCTACTCTCTCAAAATTAAATTTCTCCTTCAGCTCTTTTTTCATTTTCAAGCTCCAGTAATACGCTTTCTTTAAGCAAACCTGACAAACTTGTTTATTTTTTTCATGATTGCATCGAATATTATCAGAGTCTATATCGAACACAAGCTCCTGCGCTTTCCAATTCCTAAACTTCAATATTTTCATCTCTCTTTCGGGATTTTCATAATAATTCCTGTCATAATATACATCCTCTGGAATGTACTTCTTTATTTTCCTCTCCAATTCATAAAATCTAAAATAAAGCATATTCCCTTTCAATCTCCTATCAACAATAATCCCGCTTTCACTGCCAGCATCAATAGCACAGATTTGCGGAAAATTCACTCCATTTTCTTTAAACCAGTGTTTTACTTTTTTAATATCAAATTCAAACTCATAAAATTCTTTTCTTTCATCAAATGAAGAAACACTGAATTTATGAATATTTTTCATGCTAAAACTAATCACAATATTTATAAAACCTTTATGTTTTATATGAGAATGAAAAAAGAGGCTGAGAAAAAGCAATCTAATATAAAAGACAACGATAATAGCTACGGCATATCTTCGTCGACACTGGGCATTGTAAGCCTGATGCTTCTATTCTTTTTCCCAGGAGGCAGTTTAATTCTCTCCACAACTAGCCTGATCTTCTCGATTAAACAGAGAAAAATATCTCCAAATGGATGGAGCAAAGCAGGACTTATTATCTCAATTATAGGCTTAGTCCTAGCAATCTTGACTATTATTTCTAATATTCTGCTCAGTCAAAATCCAGAAATTCTAGCTAATGTAGTGAGTCAATCTGCAAATGCGCCTTAACAATATCAATGAAAAAAAAGCAGCGATAGAGCTTTCTATTGGAACAATTGTAGTCATAGTCCTGGCAATGACCATGCTTATTCTAGGAATAGTATTAGTAAGAAACATCTTCACCTTTGGAATAGACTCAACAGATACTTTAAATGATAAAGTCCAGGACCAAATAACAGCCCTGTTCACTGAAGAACAATCTAATGTTGTTGTAAGGCTTGGCTCTGATAAAACAGCAAAGATAAGAGCAGGAGATTTATTCAATGTTAATTTTGGAGCCCGTCTTAGTGAGGGAGGAGCATTAACAAGAAGAGAAGATTTAATTTACACGCTAAAAGCAGATAAAAATTCAAGGGACAATTGTATGGACAATCCCTCTATTGGCGAAAACAAAGTAGAAAAGTTCTTTAAATATGATTTTGATTCTACAATAAACTTTGATAGAACAGATGGGAAGTCTGTTTTCGGGACAATAGAAATATCAATTCCAGACGGAACTCCTTCATGCACCCAAAAGATATTCATTGATGTAAAAGACAATAGAGCTGGCTCAGTTAGCAGCCCAGTAGGAAGTGACTATTTCATAATTGAAGTAACACAGGGTGGCATATTCTCTTAGGAACCTTAAAACTTAAAAAGGAGCTATCTTTTCTTTTTCTATGGACACAGTTGAAATAATAGGAGACTATAAAAAATACAGATGGTTTTTTACACTATCAGGAAAATTAGTTGTAGGCGGAAAGTCAGCTATGCAGAATGAAGAGCTTCTTAAAAGATTAAAGCGTCAAGCCATGAATTTTACACTAATGCATACTGAATCTCCAGGAAGCCCATTTTCAGTTATCCTCTCAGATAAAATAACAAAGAGTGATATCGAAGAAACAGCAGTTTTTACCGGTTGTTTTAGCAGGGAATGGAAGCGTCTAAAGAAAGAAACAATAATTCACATATTCGCTCTATCCCAACTTTATAAAACAAAGAAGATGGGGATAGGAACCTGGGCTGTGAAAGGCAAAGTAGAGAGAAAGATTGCTCCCTTGGAATTATTCTTGACAAAACAAAAGAATATATTAAGGGCTGTTCCAGAAAAAACGCTAAAGACAAAGAAATACCTTTTAAAAATCACGCCTGGCAAGATTGATAAAAAAGATATCTTGCCGAAAATCCAGCTTGAAATCGCAGAGCATTTAAACCAGGAAGAATTATTATCTGCCTTGCCTTCAGGAGGAATATTCATATCAAAAAAATGAAACAAGGTCTAGCGAAATTCCAGATAGGAAAAAACGGCGTTACAGAGGGGGTAATAGAATCCTTAAATTTGGCTTTTAAAAACCACAAACAAGTTAGAGTCTCATTATTAAAATCTTCTCTTAGAGACAGAAAAAAGAGGATGGAAATAGCTTTAGAGCTGGAGAAAAAACTTCCAATTAAATGCAGTTATCGGATAATAGGTTTTACTGTCATAATAAGAAAACTAAAGTAACATTTATAAGCCCAAATTTTAACTACCTAATATTAACATGGCTGATATAAGAACAGTTGAAGCTGGAAAATATAATGCCCTGCTAGCAGATGCCCTGAAGAAGTCAGAGCTCTTTGAGAAACCATCATGGGTTGATTTTGTTAAAACTTCAACACACAAACAAAGACCAAACATAGAGGAAGATTTCTGGCATAAAAGAGCGGCTAGCATATTAAGACAAATTTACATAAAAAAAATTGTCGGTGTTGAAAGACTAAGAACTCGCTACGGCGGAAGAAAAAACCGTGGCTCAAAGCCGCCTGAATTTAGAAAATCCGGAGGTAAAATTATTAGAACAATATTACAGCAGGCAGAAAAATCTGGGTTGATAGAAAAAGCTAAAGAAGGAAAAAAAGCAGGAAGAAGATTAACTCAAAAAGGCAGAGAATTTCTAGAGGGTGCTATAAAATGACCAAGCACTATCAAAAAAAAATCAAATTAGGCGTCCGCAATAGAAGAACAAAATGGGCTCCTGTCTGGGCAGTTCTAAGAAAACATGGGCCAAAGAAAAGAGTTCATCCCTCGCAAATCACAAAACACAGACGACACTGGAGACGAACAAAACTAAAGATTAAACCAAGAAGAACACCAAAGAGGCATTTAGGATAAAATGGCAGAAACACAAATACTTGAGCGGGAATACATAATACCTCTTAGAAGAGAATGGAGAAAAGTAGCGAATTACAGAAGAGCAGGCAGAGCAGCAAAATTCATAAAGAAATTTATAGCCCGCCATATGAAAGTCCCGGACAGAGATGTTTCCAAAGTCAAGATTGATACTTATCTAAACAATGAGATATGGTTTAGAGGAAGAAAAAAACCTCCTGCAAAAATAAAAGTTAAAGCAACAAAAGAAAAAGACATTGTCAAAGTGGAATTAGCAGAGACTCCGGAATACGTGAGATTCCTTAAGCTAAAGCACGAGAAGCGGCACAAACAATCCGGGAAACCAGAGATAAAATCTCCTGTTAAAGAAATAAAAGAAACAGAAGAGAAGAGCGAAAAAAAAGAAGAAGAAAAAGAAAAAGAGCAGGCAGTTGCAGAAGCAAGGCAGTTGGAAGCTAAGCAGGAGGCAAAAACACTTAAACATCTAACAAAAATAAAAGAGCCGAAGATTCAGAGAAAAGCTCTTAAAAAATAAGTCTTAAATGCCAGATATAAAAGAACTAAAAAAAGAAACTCTTTCAAAAGCAAACCCGGAAAAAGCGAGAATTCTAAAAACATTCTTCAAGACAGGAAAAGGTGAATACGGCGAAGGCGACTCATTCCTGGGAATTACAGTTCCAGAATCAAGAAAAATAGCGATAAAATATTCACATCTCTCTTTAAGTGATATAAACGAGTTACTAGAATCAAAAATTCACGAAGAAAGACTGGTAGCTCTGTTAATCTTAGTTAATAACTACAAAAGCTCTCAGGAAAAAGAAAATATATTTAACTTCTATCTTAAAAACACAAAATACATCAACAACTGGGATTTGGTTGACCTCTCAGCAGATAAAATAGTAGGAGATCACTTAATTAACAAGGACAAGTCAATTTTATACAATCTCGCCAAATCAAATAATATTTGGGAAAGGCGCATTTCAATAATATCAACATTCCATTTTATTAAAAACAATCAATTTGATGACACATTAAAAATATCAAAAATTCTCCTAAACGACACACACGATTTAATACACAAGGCAGTTGGCTGGATGTTAAGAGAAATAGGAAAACGCGTCCAAGAAGTTGAAGAGCATTTCCTAAAACAGCATTACAAGCTCATGCCAAGAACAATGCTGCGTTATGCAATTGAAAAATTTCCTGAAGAAAAAAGAAATGCTTATTTGAAGGGAGCAGTTTAGCTCAACAGCTCAAGTTCGCTAAAGCCGTAAGCCCGCCCGCATTTGCCGCACTGCAAACCATCCTCGCGTTCTTTAGAAGAATAAAAATGCTCCAAGCTATCAAGAACATCTTTTTCGTATGTGCTCTCATTATGAACAACTAAATGTCTTCTTGGACATGTATATCTAGTATTTTCTACCAAGTTTTTCATGCAAATAAGAACGAAAGGGCTTAAAAATCATTTCGTATTTCCAATTATAGTCAAGGACATTACAAATTGAACAATTGTGCCTTGACTCTCAAGGGAAAAACATACTATTTTGTTCAATCATTTATGTTTTTCACTATACATATTCCTAATTCAGAGAAAAGAAAGAGCTCAAGAAAACATTTAAATAGTAGATGTGTATATGAAATACACAAGGAATGCACATAAAAAAATGGAGCAAAATACTGTATCAGCAAGAGTAACTTTAAATGAATATACTAATAAAGTACTTGGAGTTCTAAAAGCTAAATATGGCTTAAAAGATAAATCAGAAGCAATAAATAAATTTATTGAGATTTACGGAGAAGACGTTGTTGAGAATGAGGCTAGTGATGAATACTTAAAGAAAGTTATAGAAATTACTGATAGACATATGAAGAAATATGGAAAAAGAAAGATGAGTCTCGTTGAATTGGACAGGCTTACTGAATAAAATGTTTGAATTTGACTTAACAGACGAATTAAAAATAAAATTAATAAAAATATCAAAAAAGGATAAGAAAAAATCTGAAATAATAAATAAGAAAATTAAAGAAGTAATAAATTCGGATTCTATTTCAGTCGAGCATTATAAAAATTTACGTTATGATTTAAAAGAATATAAAAGAGTACATATTGACAAACATTTTGTTTTAACATTTAAAGTTAATATTCCAAATAATTTTATTCTCTTTGTTGATTTTGACCATCACGATAATATTTACAAAAGAAAAAGGCAAGGAAGTTCATCTTAGTTTAAGTATAGTCTAAGACTTTGAAAATTGAGCAAATATGTCTTGGACTATTAGCGGAAGACTAAAAAGCTGCTCAAATATTTTTGTCTTCTGCTATAATTGCGGGACGTTGAACTTAAGATTAAATTTACCCGGAGAAAAGCTCGCTTTAATGTCGTGGACAGACTTGACTAATACATATAATAAGAATGACAGGGCTTTAAAATCATTCTGCCAGTATACAAAGTAATTTCTAAGTAGTTACAAATAGAAATGTTTAAATATTCATCCATCAAACTAAAACCATGACAAAAGCAATAATAAGACGAGGAAGAGAAAGAACAGAAATAGATATTCTTTATTCAGACGGAATACTAACAGCAGTTTATCCATTCTACGGTCCTGCAAATGCTAAAACTTTGAGAGAGCAAATAAGACAAGATAATTTGCAAGAGCCAACCTCAAAAGAGTTAGCTATCTTCGCAGAAGCTATGTATGGAGGAGGAGAAAGAGAAGAGCAAGAAGTAACAGAAACAATGAGAGAAAATTATTTTAGAGGGTTTACCGGAATTTTATATGTTCCGAAAACACAATTAGCCCATTTCATTGACTATCCTGAATTTGACGAAAATAGTGAAATAGACACGCAAAATCTATTATTAAGACTCAGAGATAGTTACGCGCAAGTTCCTTTTGAGTATATTAGACCTGGCGTAATTGAATGGACGCAAGTAGCAAAACATCCTTACATTCAAGCATGGGCTCATGGAGAAGAAGGTGCTGAAAGACTCGCAGAGCTTACATCAAAACATCCAGCAAAAACGACATATATTTGTGTTCCAAATTTATCAAACATGAAAGAACCAGAAGCAAGACTCGCGTCATTGGGCTCCTACTGGCACGACTATGGGCTCGGCGTCCGTGGCCTCGTCGGTGGCGACAGCGGTTACGATTATGCTTTTGGGGTGCGTCGTGAAGGCGCGAGAGCTGGCGGGGTCGCGCAAAAAATTTGACTCATAAGACACCAAAGAAACAATTTTAAAAGCAATAGAAAGCGCCGGCTTTCAGGGTGCAGTGGAATCAATCCTAAAAAAATTAAGATAAATTTATTAACAACTTCTTTCTCTCAAAAATGTCTTAGTAGACTCGCCAAGAGTTGAGCTAAGGCCGCACGCCAGTTTATTAGTGCTTTACAAAAAGACAGTAAAATTCAATCGCGACAGCAATCAGTAAACAAATAAAAACCAGCTAGCTTGGGATATTCGACCGTCGGCATTAGAGTTGACCAAATTCCTGTTC
>CAYIOA010000029.1:0-10671 GCA_964364885.1 Candidatus Woesearchaeota archaeon | reverse complement strand
GATTAAGCGAAGAAGTAAAATATAAAGATGAGTTTAGTATTCCTCAAGATGCTACTTTCTACAGCTCAGTGATATCTCATTCCTATTATGCAATATTCTATGCTGCAAAAGCAATTCTTTTAACAAAGAACATTAAAACAACATCTCCAAATATACACAGAATAACTTATGACTTATTTGATAAGACATTTGTTAAAACAGGAGTTCTGGATAAAAAACTATTACAGATTTATACTGATATTGTAGTTAAAGCTGGCGACTTGCTTGAAATCTTTAAAGATGAAAAGTGGAAGCGAGGAAACTTTACTTATCAGGTAATTGCTCAGGCAAATAAAACACCTGCTGATGATTCCTTGAAAAATGCTAAAATGTTTGTTGCAAATATCTCTAAGGTTATTGGAGATTAGTATTCTATCAAATCTTAAAATCATGTCCGGCGAGCACTTAACTGCTCATTTGCAGAGTCTAGCCTAAAGTTAATAATCTCATGGGGGCGTTTAACCGACTTTCTTTTTTTAAAATAGTTAGATGATTGAACTATAATCTATATAAATAACACATCTATCCATTTATATGAAAAATAATTGTAAGGAGGGATAATTAAATAGAAAATGGATCAAAAAATTATATTGGGAATTTTAGTTATAGCCGATTTATTAGTAAGTACTTTCTTAGTCTCGGCATATGTTATAAATAATAGAACCGCAACAGATTCAGATGATCTTTCTGAAAGGCAAGAATCTCTTAAACTACTACCTTTGGCAAAATTAAGTGAAGGTGATGTAAAATCAATTGCTTTAAAGGAAATTAGTTCTGAAGGTATTGATGCTGGAGAGATAACAGAAATCTTGCTTGAGAGAGAAAATGGAGATGTTGTTTATGCTGTTGAATTTACAAAAGATGGGGTAGAAACCGATGTTGAAGTTGATGCTATAACTGGTGCAGTTTTAAAAATTGACAGCGACCTCTATGATGAAACCAACAAAGAAGATAAAAGAGAAGGAAAAAATGTAGCAATTATTGGAAGTGCATTAAATAAAGCAAGTGCCGCTGCTCTTGATTATATTGGAGAAGGAAGAGTAACTGATACAGAAGTTGGAGATGAAGAAGGCTATTATGAAATTGAAATTACCTTAGATAATGGAAATGAAGTAGATGTTCATCTTGATAAAGATTTTAAGGTACTTAGTAAGGAAACAGACAACGATAACGAAGAAGACGAAGATTAAATAATAATTTTTTTACACATTTTGTTTGATGGTTGTACTAGAAGATTTATAAGTAAATAATCTTAATATTGTTATGAAAAAAACAACTTTATTCCTAAATGCAAGCATTCTTATTATAATTCTATTGAGCTTGCTACCCTCAGCAATTGCTCAGGAAGAATCTGAAGGCAAAGGAGACTATTCCCTATTTGGATTGGAGCTTGAAAAAATTTTAAGTTTAATTAATGGAATTATAGCATTAATCTTATCTGTAATTGCCTTTATTGCTTATCGTAGTGATGGCAGAAATCGTTTTTTATATGTAAGTATAGCTTTTTTTATATTCTCAATTAAAGGATTCTTATTATTTTCAGAAACTATATTTCCTGATATTGACTGGATTGACCCTTCACTAATAATATTAGAGTTTTTTGGTTTATTAGCGTTCTTTTTTGGAGTTATAAAAAAAGGAGG
This sequence comes from Candidatus Woesearchaeota archaeon, assembly GCA_964364885.1. Taxonomy (GTDB): domain Archaea; phylum Nanobdellota; class Nanobdellia; order Pacearchaeales; family GW2011-AR1; genus UBA73. Next base: position 8,989 of record CAYIOA010000029.1, on the reverse strand, counting down.
TTGATAATGACCTCTGAGATACATTCAAATAATAAGATTTTAGAATTAAATAACAGAAAAATAATTTATAATTTTGTAAAAACCTATGCTGGATGCCATTTTAGAGATTTAGCTAGAAAAAGCAAATTTCCTGCAAGTTCTTTAAAGTATCATTTAGATTATTTGGTTAAACATGAATTACTCATTGAACAAAAAGATGGCAATAACAATAGATATTTTCCAAGAGAATTTAATCCAGCAAATAAGATGTTATTGGGACTACTCAGACAAAGAAGTCTCAGAGAGATTTTATTGTTCATTCTTACGAATAAGAATTGTACCCATAGCAATATTGTTAAATTTACAAAATTATCTCCTCCGACTATAACTTGGCATTTAAAAAAATTAGAAAATAAAGGATTAATTTCTCCAAGTATAAATGGAAAGAATAAAACCTATAAAATAAGAACTAACGAAAAAGAGATAATAGACTTATTAATAGTTTACAAAGAAAGCTTCTTTGATTCATCGATAAACAGCATAATTGAAACTTGGAATTTTGACTAAGGTTAAATTTGTTTCAATAATCTTAATAATTTAACTCAGAGGCACTTAACCGCTTATCTTTGCAGAGTCTAGCCTAACATTTCTATAAAAAACTTTCTAGCAGAACTTGTTTTATCATTGCTTAACTCACTATGATTAGCTCCATCATCACCAAATCCTTCGGATTTGATAGGGATTTGGGGACAGCAAGATTTGCTCTAACAGATTCGCAAATCTTGGTGAAACCGGGAAAAACCGACGGCATCTAAATCCAATCTAAAGATTGGAGATTTTTCACGTGTATTAAGAAAAGTCGTGTTTTAAAAGATTGCTGATTGAATTTAAACAGGAATAGATTTAATTTTCTTGCATCATTCTTAAAATTTAATTACTTCAATTCTCCCTCACTTTTTGATATTAATATTAGAATAAATAATTTTATACAATCAATTCCAGTAATAGTTTAAAAACCGTATTCTTCTTGATTAAAGTATGAGAAACTTTGTGAGAAATATCATTAAAATGGTTTGTTTCCCGGCATTGCTCTCTTCTGCTGGGTGCGCTTATATAGATAAAAACATCTGCCTAGATTATAAGGAAAGAAGTGTTCCTCATAGAGCAACTTATCATAGTATAAAGGTAAGCATGGGAGAGTTTGGTTATGGCAGGAATAGAGAGATTGGATGTGTAAGAGATATTTTTGGTTTGGAGAGCGCGAAAGTCAGGGCATCTAATGACTTGGGCGAGTGGTTAAAAAATGCTGTTGCAGAAGAGCTCAAGGGGGCGGGATGCGAGATAGTTGAGAGTGGCGAGCCGAAAGTTTTCGGGAGTGTTGAATATCTTTACATTGATATGAAAGAGAGATACAAAACAGAGATAGCTGTTAGAATTGGAATTAATGACTTAGGCAGTCAAAGATATATTAATTTTGCAGAGGAAAGTGTTGAAACCAGCGGGAAGTTCGGATTTGACTCAGAGTATAGATTCGCCGCCAACATAGCCCTCCGAGAAGTTCTTTCTGAAAAAGTTGTGCCAGATGTCGTAGATTATCTTGAAGTATTTTATAAACTTAAAACACCAGGATTAAGGAGAGAACTAGAAGGACAAAAAGAAATGCTGGCTAGAACTGAACCTTAGGAACTGCTCTTGTTTCCTCAGGAATTTTCAAATATTCTTTTTCGGATTTACTGTAAATTTTTGCAAACATTACGCCTGGGAAACTTTCTACTGAGTTGTTATATGAGAGGATTGAATCGTTGTAAAACTGCCTTGAGTAAGCAATTTTATCCTCAATTGCAGCTAATTCCTGCTGTAAATGCAGGAAGTTTTCATTTGCTTTGAGTTGAGGATAATTTTCTGCAATTGCGAAGATTGATTTTAGCGCCTCTTGCAGATGGTTGCCTGCTTCTACTCTTCCCTTCAAATCTTTTGCAGATAATAGAGCTTTTCTTGCGTCTGTTACTTCCTTCATAATACCCTTCTCGTGTTTGGCATATCCTTTTACTGTTTCAATCAAATTCGGAACTAACTCAGCTCTTTTTCTTAATTGAACATCAATCTGGGAGAGAGAATTGTCTATTCTATTGCCTAGAACAACGAACCTGTTGTAGTAAAAAACAAAAGATAGGAATAATATTACTACTATTGCAATAAGAATCCAGATGATTATGCCAATAGCCATGTAGAATATTAATGAAACAGTTTTATAAAGGTTTGCTTCTTTAGTATTTAATGGAAAGGCAGAACAGAGTTTTTTTAACTTTTGTCTTTATAGTCCTGCTTGTAACCGGGCTTTACATCTTTACCGACTGGTTTTCTAAAGTAACTGGGTATTTCTCAGGAGAGAGCGAGAGAGGAAAAATTGTGCTCTGCCTGAAAGAGAAAGGAGCTGAATTGTATGGCTCAGAATTCTGTGCAGATTGTGAGAAACAGAGAAAAATTTTTGGAGAGGAGATAAAGTCTATATTTTATGTTGATTGCGGAAGAAACAAGGAATTGTGCCCTAATATAAGGGAAATTCCTGCCTGGTATATTGACAGAAAGATTTATTATGGGTTAAAAAGTTTAAGTGAGCTAAAGGAAATTTCAGAATGCGAGCAATGACAAAAATCGATGTGAATAAAAATAGGATTAAGTTTTATACAGAAGATGAGCAAAGAGTTTTATTTGATAGAGCAAGGAGGGGGGATAGAGCAGCTATAGAAGAGATTTCTATTTCTTATTTTCCGCTTGTTAACCGCCTCGCCTGGAAATTTGCCAATAGAGAAAACTTATTTGATGATTTAGTTCAAGAAGGGCGTGTTGGCTTGCTTAGGTCAATAGAGAAATATGATCCTTCCATGAATACGAAGTTTATAACTTACGCCTACTATTGTATTTCCCGCCAGATTATGAATTCTAAAATAGCAGAAGATAAAAGAAGAGCAAGAGAGAGTTACTTTGTTACGAGAAACCCTTATTCCTGCAATACTGAAGAAAGGGATATATGCGATGAAATTATTGATGAGGAAGAAAAATTAACTTTAAAAGCGAGTGTTAAAAAGCTTAGACCTCTGTGCAGAGATATTATTATCAGAAGATTTGGCTTAAACGGATTTAGAGAAAGAACGTTAGAACAGGTTGGCGAAAAGTATGGGCTAACAAAAGAGAGGATAAGGCAGATTCAGGAAAAAGCGCTGAGAGAGCTGAGATTGCTGATGTCTGATTCTGTCTTAGAAAGCTGAATAAAAAGATTTTCTTTTGCCAGAAAAAAATATCACTACAAGGTAAATTAGCGTGCCTAATACTCCTAATGAAAGATCTATCATTGTGTCATCTATTCTGTCTAATAGAATATCATATTTTTCCAAGCCTTGTATGTTCCTCAAGAAAACACCCTGGAGCTTCAAATCAAAAAAATAGTCTAAAGCATATTCTCCAATCTCGAACATTCCAAGAGAACCAATCACTATAAAGAATAGAAAGGTAAGCTTTAGGATTGGCTTTAGCTTTAGCCTATTAACCAAATGAAAAATAATCGAGGCGAACATAATTGGCTGGAAGATGTGCTGAATCTTGTCATACTGAGGGTAGGTATAATAAAGAGGGCTAAGAAGAAAACTTGAGATTGCAATTGTTATAATGAACAGATAATGTATCTCCTTAAATTCCAGATCAAAATAATGATCTATAAGATAAAAAACAAATAATAAACTGATTGCCGAGAGAGAGCGCATTAACAATGAAGTATTTTTAAATATGTAAAGCAGAATAAGAATTAATAGAGAGATTGCTAGAGTGACGCGCCTTTTATTCATGTATTTTCTCCATGTGTCTATTTCTTTCATATAGTAATTAGGCAAGGCGTGTTTAAATTTTTTTGCATTGATTATTAAAAAGGTTTTTAAATGGAGAGTGCTATTTTTTTAAAATGAACAACAGAAAACTTAAAGTTATTGAAGAAACTTTGATGCAGGTTGGATTAAGAATTGCCAAAAGAGGAGAAGGAGCGCTTTTTGTAGTTGGGAAAGTAGATTACAAGCCCCTTGTTGAGCAGACTGTCCCTCCATTTAAGGTGAGTGAGAATAAAAAATTGCTTGAGTCACTTGCTTTAATAGACGGCGCAGTGATAATAGACAAGGAAGGAATTCTCAGAGCTTATGGAGTTATGATTAAAAGCACAAAAACATTCAAAGATTTTGGAACCAGGCATAGCGCGGCTCTGAGCGCCTCAAAAGGAGATAATCTTGTGATTCTTGTTTCTGAGGAGGATAAAAAAATCCGCATCTTGAAAAAAGGAAAGATGGTAATGCAGATTGATGCTCTGCAAAAAGATGTTGAGAAATCAGTTCCGCAGGCAATTAATGTTCTAGAGTCTGTTGGAGCAGGAACAATTGGGGCTATAGGAACGAGTTTGCTAGTTCCCGGATTAGGGCTTGCTTTTGTTCCTGGAATTGTTGTTTTTGGCTCAGCTTATTATTTGACTAAGATTATTTCTAAGAAGATTAAATAAGGACTATCAAAGATTTTGCGCGAAAAAACACAATGTTTATAAAGTATTTTTTTGATTTTAAGGCATGATAATTCCAGTTCGATGCATGGGATGCGGAAAGCCGGTCGGGCATTTGTGGGAAGAATACCACAAGCGCGTTGAAGACGGTGAAGATGCCGGCAAGGTTCTTAATGAGTTAGGTTTGGAAAGATATTGCTGCAGAGCAACTTTACTCGGGCACGCTGATATGCTCCCAGAAATTACGAAATTCAAGAAAGCTTAAATTGATATTAAAATTGACCATCAAAAAGGAAGTCCTCTTTTCTTATGTCTGTTATACTCTCAAGACCATATTTTGATAGCGTTTTGATAGCCTCGGCGCGCGTCCAAAGTTTATCAAATAATTTCTCACCTTTAATTGCTTCAAGAACACGACTGCGCGGAATAGAATCAGCTACCTTGGATATATACTTCAGACCATTTATAACATCGATATCATCGGGATAAAGTGCTGTCAATTCGCTAAGAAAACCATGTTGTCTTTTAATTTCCCCTGTATGGCTTATTTTAACTCCATATCTGTCAGCTATCCGGTTTCGCATTTTTTTATGCTTTGGAAGAGATACAAAATATGGATTTGATTCAGCCGTCATGTCTCTTCCTACAAGAGTTCTCCAAATACTACCTGGAAGACTAATTCGCAATTGAAAAGCATTCTCCAATAAATCGAGAGCTGTTCCTTCGGTTAGATTATAAGTTGCATCAATCCCTCCTAGCATAAACCTATTAAATATCTCTTTAGTTGTTTTTTTTCTTGATTCAAGAAACTTCCTGGTTTGTGAAAGAAGTTTATCTGGAGCGTATAATGCTTTTAGGGTGCTCATGAAAGGACTGTTTCTGCGCATACGTCGTTCGGACTTATCAAGGTGTATCTCCATTGCAGGATCAAGTGGTTCATTAAAATAACAAAATAATTTAGATAGATACTCCCTATCATCACGTGATGCGTTCATAATTTTAACAAGATCAGACTCTCTTGGTTCGTCTTGATAATCTTTTGGATCAAATAGAGAAGGCACCTTTCTTTCCTCAAAGATTATTTGATTAAGATATCCTTCTAGAAGATGATATTCGTCTAGGATAGATGAATAATCGGTTCTAACAATGCCTTCTGGCAATTTGCCGGAAAAACTTAGACCTTCCCCCGCCTTATGATTTTTATCCCTTATCCTTTTAGTTTGTTGAGGATTTTCCATTCTTTTTACATCGATAACTCGGGCTACAGCCCAGGCGTCATCCAAATTTTTCATAAAATGATGTAAAATTATCTGAAATTCTGGGGCAAGTGATATTCTATTTTCATGATTTTCTTCTGAAAGTTCTTCTCCTACGCTTGTTCCGCGACAATTGTTTATAAAACGCATAATACCAGAATGAATAGTACAATATATGCGATAATTGAAATAGATTCCACCGATACTTTCATCGCCTCCCCGCCATTGAGAGAAATCTGGATTTACTTTTCTCTCAAGAAGTTTAAATGTACTCCAATCACGAGGGCTAAGGGTATGCCCTTTTAACCAATAAGAAATAGTTTCTTCGGCAACAAGTATAGCCGGGTCATCTTCCAATATGTTGCGAATTCTTTTCTCCATAACTTCATATTCTTTGTGAGAAAAATCTGCCCCGTCTTCACGGTGAATTTTTTTCTCCAGACCATCTTTATTGATAAATCCGTGATCGGCAAGCCCTCTTGCAAGTAAAGCTCGGAATTTAGGTATGTATTCTCCCTTGCTATTTTGCTCATGAATAATCTGTTTAGCTGTCCAATATCGCGGACTCTTGCTAAGGTGAGGGATAATATCCTCTAATTCTGTTTTTGTATGAAATTTCTGATAAAGAACAAGTTCCCCGCTTCGCATATCAGCAGGATTTTTCTCCACAAAATCTCTCCTATTAACCATTACATATACTGATTTATGTTCATCTAAGACAGAGCTTCCGAGTGTTGTTTCCACTAAATATTGGTCTAATGCCATAAAAATTCAGTGAAATCGAGGTTAAAATAGTTATCTAATCTGAATTATCTAATAAAATTAAACTTTGGCTTTTAGTTCAATGCAAACACCAGCCGCGACTGTTGCTCCTGCGTCTCGAACTGCAAAACGAGCCATGTGAGGATTTGATGCCTGAGTCTCTATAACCAGGTTTCCCATTGGTTTTATCTTGACTTTTGCAACATCCCCGTTTTTCAGGAAGTCTGGATTTGATTCTTTTTTTCCGTCTGGGCTTGTCTTCTCGATTAACTCGATAAATTGGCATGGAACCTGCGCTGTGTGAATGTGAAATACTGGTGTGTATCCTTTTGCAATAACTGTTGGGTGTGAAATAACTGCAATCTGTGCAATGAATTCTTCAGCGACTTTTGGAGGACTGGCTGCATCGCAGATTACGTCTCCTCTGGCAATGTCTTTTTTTCCAACTCCTCTTAGGTTGATTCCAACATTGTCGCCTGGCTCAGCTTGAGGCAAAGACTCATGATGCATTTCAATTGTTTTGACTTCTCCTTGGATTCCTTTTCCAGTTCTTCCAGGAAGAATAATTATTTTCTGGCTTGGCTTCATAATGCCTGTCTCAATTTTGCCAACTGGAACAGTGCCTATTCCTGTTATTTCATAGACGTCCTGAATTGGCATTCTTAATGGAAGATTTGTCGGTTTTTCAGGAAGCTTGAAATTGTCAAATTGCTCAAGTAAAGTTGGACCTTTGTACCATGAGAGATTGTCTGATTTCTTTGCGAGATTATCTCCTTTTAATCCAGATATTGGAATAAATTGCATTTGGTCTGGCTTGTAACCTGCTTCTTTTAATACTTTAGAAACATCATTCTTTACTTTGTCGAATTCATCCTGCTTGTAACTTACAGTGTCCATTTTGTTGATAAGAACAGCTACTTCGCCTACACCCATTGTTCTCAAAAGCCAAACGTGCTCTTTTGTTTGTGGCTGTACGCCTGCTCCCTGGCCTGCTGCAACAACTAAGAACGCGGAGTCTGCCTGGCTTGCCCCTGTAATCATATTCTTGATAAAGTCTCTGTGACCTGGCGCGTCAATTATTGTAACCTCATACTTGTTTGTTATAAGTTTTTCATAGGAAAGGTCAATTGTAACTCCTCTTTCTCTTTCTTCCTTGAACTTGTCCATGTGGTATGCAAACTCGAAACCGACTTTGCCGTGCTTCTGGGCTTCTGCTTTTAGCTTATCCAGCTCCTGCTGAGAAAATTTCCCAGATTGGAACATCAAGTGTCCAATTGTGGTACTCTTTCCGTGGTCTACATGACCTACAAATGCAACATTAATTACTGGTTTTGTTTTTGCCATTTTGTAAATGCTCAGTAGTAAGTTTTAATTTAGAAGGTATTTAAAGTTTTCGCTCTTGATTTTCTAAATTTAGAAAGATAGAGTCTTAAATCAGAAGCATTATCAATATCCCAATGTAATTCATAATAAAACTAACAATTGCAAATATTCCGGGCTTGATTTCTGTCAAGCCGGCGAGCATTGTCACACCAAGCTCATCTGGCAGGGGGGAAGCAATAATTATTCCTGCAAAAAAATATATAAGATAATTGCTTAATTTGAACTTAAAATTGCTTTTTATAACTTTGTTAATTTTTTTCATAAAATGAGTGTGCTCTAATCTTTCAAACTCATCCATGAAGGAGAACTTTATTATTTTGAAAATGAGCAAGTCACTCGTTAATGCTCCAATGCCTCCAATTAGGGCTGCCAGAAGCAAATTATCTGGATTAGAGATAATAAAGAAGCCAATTGCGAACGGTGTTGAGAAACCGAAAGAGAAAAGCAATCCTGCAATGAAAATTCCTAAGTAACTGAGGCTGTCAAGACCAGACACAAAACTTTGTACATCCTGATTTTTGAATATAAAATAAGCTATAATTACTGAAGCACAGAGCAAGATTAGTTTTGGATATTTGTACTCTGCAAATCTTACGATTGTTTTGATTTCCTTACGAGAAACATTTTCGAGATGTTTAGTTATATGCTTTAACGAACTCATTGTTAGTTAAACTTTAAAGACTTTATATCCTTTTCTTACTTTCCCAGAAACCATTATTCCAATCTCCTCCCCTGCTTTTGCACTTTGAACATCTTTTCTATTTATCTGCATACTTTCAACTTCCTGCTCGAAATCGATGTTCCCTCCAGAAATTCTGATTCTGTCCCCTACTTTTAAACTCTTGGATAATTTTATAGCTGCGGCTCCAACGTGATCAAAATAATTTGATACTTCACCTATTTCCATGAGTTATTTATAATTTCTGAGAATTTAAATTTAACTGTTTTGTGAAAATCAAAAAATCCTTGTATGTTACTCCACACTAAAGTGTGGAGTTTGTTTGGATTTTTGGATGCTCAAGATGCTAACTCCATGCTAAAGCATGGAGTTTTCGCAATGCATCTTGACATAATG
>CAYIOA010000028.1:0-10841 GCA_964364885.1 Candidatus Woesearchaeota archaeon | reverse complement strand
GGACTATTAGCGGAAGACTAAAAAGCTGCTCAAATATTTTTGTCTTCTGCTATAAGTAAAATTGATAAAATGGAAGATTTAGAAAGAAGGTATAATGAAGCAAGACAAACAATTCAGGAATGGATGGATAAACAAGGACATGATAGATGCTGGTATTACCCAGACCTTTTTAAAAGATTAGCACAAATTTTTGATGCCAAGATTCTTGACAAACCACGCACTTCAGTGCGTGGAGAATCTTGGACATCCAAAAATCCAGACAAACTGCGGACTTCAGTCCGCAGTAAAACACAAGGATTTTTTGATATAACTCATTCTAGAACTTCAAATCTTCCTCCATTAGAGGAGTTCAAAAGAGGATGCGAAAGATATCAGAATGAAGAGTACAAATCTAAAAAATAAGAAATGATTCCCAATACTCTCTTCACTATAGAATTCTTAATGTAAAAACTTAAAAACGATATATGCCCAAAGTTATTAGGGCCCATAGTCTAATGGTATAACACCTCATTTGCACTGAGGAGATCCGCGTTCGATTCGCGGTGGGTCCATTTTGTTCACCGCAGTGAGCAAGCTCGCAGCGTTAGCGAGAAGCTGCGCAACAAGAGTGAACAAAATTAACATCCACAGCGAGGAACCGCATAGCATCAGCGAGCAGGTCCGCAGCAAGAGAGTATGAAAAATTAAAAATAAAAAACAAAATAAAAATTAACTAAGTTCAGCGTCAATAACTTGCTTGAATGATTCAAATGGCTGTGCTCCGCTTAAAGGTTTTCCATTTATGACAAAATACGGTGTTCCTTGTCCGCCAGCAGCTTGCGCATCACTGGAGTCTTTCTGTACTTCACTCTTAAACTTGCCTGAATCAAGGCAGCTGCCAATATCATATCCAAGTTCCTTTGCCCATTTTTTCAAATTATCGTTATTAAGTGATTGTTGATTTCCAAATATTTTATCATGCATCTTCCAAAAAGCATCATCTCCTCCTTTTTCTCTTACGCATTCAGTAGCCTCTGAAGCAGGCTGTGCCATCGGATGTATACTTGTTAGTGGAAAGTCTCTAAACACTAATTTTACTTTTCCACTGTCAATATACTCTTTTTTAATCTGTGGAAGAGTTTGAGACCAAAATCTAGAGCAAAATGGACACTGATAATCAGAAAACTCTATTATTGTTACCTTAGCATTTTTATCGCCCAAGACAGCATCATCATCAGCACTCGCGCTGACTTTTGAAGGTTGTACTCCGACTGTAGGATTGTCAACAACTTTTCCTGTTATAGGAGCCGGACCTTCATTACCTGTAAACATAACAACAAGAAGAACTATCACGAGAGCTCCCAATAAAAAGGTAGAATACTTCCATAGAGTTTCTTTCTTTACACTAATACTTTCTTCGCCCATTATAAATTACCTCCTTTCATTTTTCTTTTTGAAATATTATTATTCAAATTGCAACTTCTCCCTATGCTTGATGAAACATTTGAAATCGAGATAGCCAAAAGACCAATAGCAATAAAAACAATTTCTTTGCCTTTAAATGGCAGGCTGGCTAATGCAGAAGAAAACCCGAGCAGACTAACAAGACCGACGCCGCAAGCAGCACATCCAGGAGCAGCAAGTCCAAAAAATAATCCTGCTCCGCCGGTTAATCCAATTTTTCCATCAATTGCACTTTTCATAATCCCAAACCTATATGCGAGCAAACTAAATAAAACCCCGAACAATAAGCTAAGAACAACTATCCCTCCAGCAGTCAAATAACTAACACTATCTAAAAATTTTAAAGAGAGAATAGCAAGAATACTTGTAGCCCCAAGAAATCCCAGGGATTTATAGAAAGACATATAATTTTGAGCATTTGCAATGGCTCCATTCAGGAAATAAAAAATAAAAGAGACAAAGAGAGTTAATGCCAGATACTTCCAATTTGTAAAAACATCATAAAAAACATCAAAATTCCTATTATCCTTTTTCATATTATAAAAAACAAAATTAACTATTAAAAACTCCTTTTAATCTTTGTGGTAACGCAGAAATTCATAAAAAAATTTAGCAATCTTTAAATACTATCTTAATCACTAACTTCAAATAGCCTAGAAAGAGGTAATTTTATGCCAAAACGTTGTATATACTGCAAATCAAACATTGAAGATAGTTCTGTTATTGATGTATGCCGCCCATGCGGTTTGAAAGTCTGGGGAGAAAATATGTTTAATGCAATAATTCAAAACATGGAGACAGCAAGAGAAGCAGGAAATTTATTCCAAGGATCTGTATCATTTGATCCCTCTCAAAAAACAAAAGAGCTTAGAAAATAAGGCAAAATCTTTATAAACCGACTTTTTTACTTATCTATATGTTAACCCACAAGAAACCGCGTGCAAAGGGAAAGTTGTCTCTTTCGCATTATTTTCAGGAGTTTAATGCAGGAGATCCAGTAGCAGTAGTTAAAGAACTGAGCGTTCCATTTGGTTATTCAAAAAGGCTTCAAGGAAGAACAGGAAGAATAATAGAAAAGCGTGGCTCTGCATACCATATAGAGATAAAAGATTTAAACAAACCAAAAAGATATATAATCAAGCCAATCCATCTAAAAAAGATACAGGAAACAAAATGATACTTGAAAAAACACCTCTAACAATGGCTGAAGTCTATGAAGTAGTAAAAGATTTAGAAGAAAAAAAACCACTTAAAGACTATCTGAAAAAATTCACTAAGCTATCAAAAGCCAAGGCAGAAGAATTAAAAGATAAACTTCATAATTTGAACAATATCAAACTTAAGGAAGAGAATATAATAAAGATAGTAGACTTCCTCCCTAAGGACTCAGAGGATTTACAGAAGCTCTTTACAGAGGTAACTCTAAACGAAGAAGAAACAAACGCAATTCTAGACATTGTTAAAGGTTATTCCAGCTAACAGCATGCCTCTCTTTTTCTTCATTGGCTAATAAAGCAACATTTTTAAAGCGCTTCTTACTGGATTTATTAGTGTGAAATCCACATTCAAAACACAAAATGACAGAGAAAGAAGACTACGTAATGATCTTAGATTATCTCCCTTATGGTTATCCAATGGGGAAGAGAACCTCTCCTATAGCCCAAGCCATAGGAATTAAGACTTTCACTCTGCTCGAGCTTGTGCCAAGAAGAGGGATTGCGCTCTCTCCAAAGGAAAAAGTTTATATAGGCCAGGAAAAGAGAGATAAAATATACTATATAGCCGGCAGACTTCAGAGAGAAAAACTAACCGAGACTGCCAAAATTCAATTGCAAGAATTTATAGAGGGAGTAGTGATTGAGCGGGAAAAAGAATTTGTTGAATTTTTCAACAAAGCGCAGGCGATTAATACTCGGCTGCATCAAATAGAACTCTTGCCTGGTTTCGGAAAGAAACATACACAAGAAATACTAAATGTAAGAAAAGAAAAGCCGTTTGAGTCGTTCGAAGATATCAAAAACAGGGTTAAAAGTATTTCAGATCCTAAAAAAGCAATAGAAAAACGCCTATTAGAGGAATTGCTGGAAAGACAGCGATTTAATTTATTTGTAAGATAAAATGGAGAAAGAAAAGCAGATACAAAAGGAAAAGCAGACGCCAAGGGAAAATATAGAAAGCGAAGAAATGCTAATTAGAATTTCAGGCTATGACATTCCGGGATCAAAAAACGTATATGTAGGTCTAACAAAAGTCAAAGGCGTTTCATGGGGAATCTCAAATTTTACCTGCGTGAACCTTAAAATTCCGCGAAACAAAAAAATTTCAGAGTTATCAAAAGAAGAGATAGCAAAGATAGAGCAATTTTTTAAAGAAGCAAACATAACTAATTTTCTCAAAAACAGAATTTTTGGTTTTGAGGATGGAGAGACAAAACACTATATAGGCTCCAATTTAGATATAAAGAAAGATTTTGATATAAGAAGATTAAGGAAAATAAGAAGTTATAAGGGAGTTAGGCATTCATCAGGCCTTCCAGTTCGAGGTCAGCGCACTCGCTCTCATTTTAGAAAGAGGGGGAAGGCAGTAGGAGTTAAGAGGAGCAAATGATAAGAAAAAAGAAAAAATATTCCAAGCCGAGAAAGCCTTATGAAAAAATAAGAATTAAAGAAGAAGACGAGCTTGTAAAAAAATATGGGCTAAAAAATAAGAGGGAAATATGGAAAACATTAGCCAAAATAAAATACTTTAGAAATAGAGCAAAGGAACTTGCGAGGCACCCTATAGAAGAGCAGCAAGTGCTGTTCAGCAAGCTAAACTCTCTTGGTTTGAAGGCAGAAAATACCTCTAACATTCTAGACTTAAAAGTAGAAGACTTTATGAATAGAAGATTATCAACAATTGTAGGAAAAAATAAGATGGCCAGCACAATCAAGCAGGCAAGGCAGTTAATTGTCCACAAAAAAGTTTTAATATCCGGAAAAATCGTCAACTCACCAGGCTATTTAGTGCCTGTTGCAGAAGAGAATTTGATAACCTTAAAAAATAAAAAAGTGCTCAATGAACAAAAAATAGGAGAATCTAACTAATGGAAACAGAACAAGCTCAGGAATCAGAAGAGCAAAATAAAGAAATAAAGCAGAAAAAAGAAAAGAGAGAGGAGAAAATAGGCATAGCCTACATCTATACAACCTCAAACAATACTTTTGTTCACATAACAGACCTTATAGGAAATACAATATCCAAAGCTTCAGGCGGAGTAATAACAAAACATTCAAGATTAAAAGCAAATCCCACCATAGCAATGTTTGTCGCTAAAAAAGCAGCAGAGCGCGCAGTTGATTTAGGCTTCACAAAAATTTATGTAAGAATGCGCGGAAGAACAGGAATCGGCCATGGTCCTGGGGCGCATGCAGCAGTAAAGAGTCTAAGCAAAAGCGGCTTGGAAATCTCAAGTATTCTGGATTCTACCAAAACGCCAAGAGGCGGTCCAAAAATTAAAGGCGGAAGACGCGGAAGAAGAGTTTAACTGAAATGCCAATTACACTCAATATTCATTTTGAAACATTTGACAAAGAAAGTTTCAAGAGAGTTTTACAATTATCTGAAAAAGGTCCAATTGCTATTTCTATTGCTCCTTTCCAGCTCTCGCGAATTCCAGACTCTCAAATAAAAAAATTAAAAGAAATTCTATCAAGACCAGGCTACATCTTAGGGCAGCAAGGTTTAAATCACAAATGCTCCAAGTGCGAGGATTTTCATTTTGTAAAGAGAGCTGGAAAAATTGTTAAAGTCGGAATTGATCCTTGGCATGAAAATTATTGTTTATGGCTCGGAATGATTCCTGAAAAAGAGCAATATGATCTTATGAAAAAAGGAAAAGAAAAATTGAGGAGAGTCTTTAGTAAAAATCCAAATTTATATGTCCCTCCAAACCATTATTTTGATATTAAAACAGCAAGAGTAGCTTCCATGTTGGGTTTTAAGTGGCTAGCAGACAGGGCGTTGATACCGTTAAAACCATATAACTTTGAGGACGTTTTTGTTGTTCCAGAAGGAGAGCCAGAAATAGCAGAAAAAGGAAATTCTTATGTTTACATACACGCAGATCGCTGGAAAGGCAATTTAGATAATGCTGTTTCAACTGGATTAATCTCTTTTTACGATATTAAACCAAGTCGTAATAAACACAATTTTGAAGAGAACAGAAAAATGAAGATGACTGGAAAAATATTTAGAGATTTAAATAAAGGATATGGGATCCAAGAAAAAGAAGCAAGAGAATTAGCTCAGCTATTATATGAAACTAAATTTATCAACGATCCTTTCTTATAGTTTATCTCTTTAAATTCAATAAGTGCAAATCTTTAAAAACCATCTTTTCTCTAAATTATTAATGCAGGTCATTTCAAACACGCCGGACAAATTAATCTTGAGAATAGAGGCAAATGAGTCTTTGGCAAATGCAATTCGTAGAAGCATATCAGAAGTTCCTACTTTAGTAATTGATGAAGTAGAAATTTTCAAGAACGACTCAGCTCTCTTTGATGAAATGCTCGCTCATCGCCTGGGTTTAATACCTTTGAAAACAGAAAAGAGTACGACGTCAAAAACAAAAATAGATTTTAAACTGACAAAAAAAGGGCCATGTACTGTTTATTCTGGAGATTTAAAAGGTTCAGCAGATATGCCATTTGAAAAAATACCAATAACAATTTTAAACGAGAATCACAAATTAGAGCTTATAGCAACAGCTCGCCTCGGCATAGGCAGAGAGCATGCAAAACATATTCCTGGCTTGTGTTTTTATCGCCATATTCTTGAGGTTAAGTCTTCCCCAGAAATAGACAAAATAGTCCAGAATTCTAAAGGAGCAATTAAACCAGAGAAAAAAGGAGCAAAGTGGCTCTGCGATTTAAACGACGCAGAAACTAATGAAGTGATGCGCAAGGACAAAGAAGCCATAACTGACTCAAGCGAATTAGTATTTGTTATTGAGTCATTCGGAAATATGCCTGCAAAAGAAATTCTCACAAAATCCATTAAAGCTCTGGAAGACAATCTTGAAGAGTTTGAGAAATTAATTAAATAATATTTCTTTTCAGAAAGCTTATAAATCTTTTCTAAGTAGAAACTTTATGCGGGGATGCCGGAGTGGTCAAACGGGATGCGTTAAGGCCGCATTAGCTTAGTGCTTGCGAAGGTTCGAATCCTTCTCTCCGCATTTGATATTGAGAAAAGCGAAATATCATAAATCCAGAGAAATGAACTGTGCGAAAGCAAACAGCTTTTGTGAGGCAAAAGCAATTATAGTTTTCTTGACTCATAGAACTTATTTTCTAAAAGAAGTTGTATTTCGAGTCCTTCTCTCCGCATTCTACTTCCATATAACCTCAACGTCGTCTGTTCTTTCTCTCGGTTTTATTTCAACTTCTTTGTAATTTTTTCTAATTCCAGAATTAAACATAATCTCTCCTGTAAAAGCTATCATTGCAGCATTATCAACTAAAAGTTGTTTAGAAGGGCAGAAGAATTTAGCTCCTCTCTCCTCGCACATTATCTTGCACATCTCCTGCAAGCGGGCATTACACCCAACTCCTCCTCCAATCACAAGTTCTCTTTTTCCAGTATGCGCCAATGCTCTTTCAGCCGCTTCAACTAGCATAGAAAACGCATTCTCTTGTAATGAATAAGACAAATCCTCAATTGAAATTCCTTTGTCGCGTAATTGCTGTAGTTTTGTTTGCATTCCTGAAAAAGAAACATCCATTCCCTTTATTGAGTACGGCATCTCAACATATTTCCCAGTTTTAGCTTTCTCCTCTATCTTCGGCCCTCCAGGAAATCCTATCCCAATATAACGGGCAAATTTATCTATAAAATTACCTATGCCTATATCAAGAGTTTCTCCAAAAACACGGTATTTGCCAGAAGCATAAGCTATAATTTGTGTATTAGCCCCAGAAGCATACAATAACACCGGATCCTTAGCTCCAATACTCTGCCCAATTTCCAAATGAGCAACGCAATGATTAACAGGAACAATAGGAATTTCCAGCTTTCTCGCCTTTAGCTGGGCAAATTCTAGCCCTGCAAGCAAACAAGGTGACAATCCTGGTGCATTTGAAAGAGCAATCGCGTCTATCTCCTTTTCTTCAATTCTTGCTTCATCTAAAGCAGCGCAATATATTTTTTCTGCAATTTCTCGATGATGTTTTGCACTTTCAACAGGAACAATCCCCCCAGATTCAGTAGTATACATATCTCTAATATTAGAAAGAATCTTTCCTTTATTTACAATCCCCACTCCAAATGTATGTGCAGTGCACTCTATGCCAATTATCATTGAACAAAGATAAAAACAAGATTTTTAAGATTATCTAAATAATATAACAATCAAAAATAAAAAAAAATTGCCTAATTAGCGCTTTTTCTTTCGTCCGCCACGGGCCATTTTAGCTTCACACACGTTTCCTTTTCCGTCAACATAGTAAAGATATCCAGGCTTTCTTTTAATAACGTTTTTAACAAGAATTGTTCCCATTTTCACCTCCTTTTTACCTCTTATATACTAGCTAAGCCTATTCTTTTCAATATTTAAATCTTTCTCCCTCGACGAGAATTCTCACAAGATTTAAATTCTTTTTATTTAAGGGAATTTCAACAAGTTTATGAACTGGTTTTTTCGGTCTTACATTCAGTCTAAATGGCTCAACAATCTCAGCTTCTAAAACATTATTTTTCTTATCAAGCCAGACAGCTGTAAATTTAAAAAATACAAAATAAGAATGTATCCTTATTCTGCCAGGATAATCAAACTCAAATAGCAAATTTTCACTTTTAGCAGATTTGAACATCAAGCCAATAAATTTGCCAAACGAAGAGACTCTTTTTACTTTAACATCAAGTGGTTTCCGCTTAAAATAAATTTTCATAAATTATTTTTTATTTGGTTTTTTCTTTTCAGCTAAATTTTTATTTTTCCCAATCTCGCCTTTAAGTTTTTCTCTCTCTTTTTCTATTTCAGCTTCAATTTCCTTAAGCTTTCTCATTTCAGATTCTGCATCTTTTTTTGATTTTGGCAGGCTAAGTTTATTCATCGGCAATTTTTTTACCAAGTCAAGTATAGATGTTTTTTCTATCTTAAGAACAGTCTTAGATTCGTCTTCAACATGTGATTTTAGGACTTCCATGCCGGACAGCACGCAGTTCACATTCCAGATTTTTTTGCCTTCGATATTCTGAATAACAGCAATAATTTTTTTTATGTCTTCAGACATGCTTCTATTTCTCATTTCATCTGTAAGAATTCCAACAAGAGCGTCAAGGTCTATATTAGTCTCTAAATCAAGCTTCTCAGGTAGTTTTCTTTTCTTGGTTTTTAGCATATCCATAATCTGAACATTCACACCAGAATCCAGAGTAAAAGCAGCAACTTTTTTCTGAGAGGGCATATAAAAGTCTATCTGATGAACATTTTTTCCAGACTCAAGATCAATAACAAAAAAACCTGCAACCATAAACGCATCAGAATATTTATTCATGAACTCTTTATATTCTTTGGACCTTTCTAATCTCTCGACATATGGTTTTATTTTCATTTTTTATGTAAGATTCCTAGTTTTATAACCTTTTCTCTATTTCCTCTTTGATTGTTTTAATAAATTTTTCTTTGGTAATCCCAAATTTTGGTTTTTCGCCTCTTGCCCTGACAGCTATTGTTTTTGATTTCTCTTCTTTGTCTCCTACAACTGCAATATAAGGAATTTTCATAATCTCAGCTTGTCTGACCTTATCGCCCAATGTTATTGAATCAAAGTCAGAATCTATTCTTATACCTGGAACTTCTATTTTTATATTATCCAGCAGCATTTGTGCAGATTTTATATTTCTATCTGTAAAGTTTATAAAACGGACTTGAATCGGGGAGAGCCACAAAGGAAGATTTCCTTCAAGATGTTCTAAAACTATCCCAATAAATCTTTCCAATGAGCCTAAAAGCGCCCGATGGATAACTATCGGAGTATGCGACTTATTATCGCTTCCAGTATAAGAAAGATCAAATCTCAGAGGCATTTGCATGTCCAATTGAATAGTTGCGCATTGCCAGCTTCTTCCTAACGAATCCTTTATATGAATATCTATCTTAGGGCCATAAAATGCCCCATCGCCCTTATTTATTTTATGCTCTGTTTTTGAACTTTTCAATGCCGACTCTAAAACTTTTTCAGCTTCATCCCATTCTTTTTTTTCACCCATAAATTTTTCAGGCCGGGTCGATAATTCTAAATGATATTCAAAATTAAAACTGTCCTTGTAAATTATCCTTATTAATTTTAGAAGATTTTCTATTTCATTTTGAAGTTGTTCCTTTGTGCAGAAAATATGCGCGTCATCCTGCGTCATCTTCACAACTCTAAACAAGCCAGCCATTACTCCCGAGAGTTCTTTTCTATGAACAACACCAAATTCAGATAGTCTTAGCGGTAACTCCTTGTAGCTTCTTGTTTTTGTTTTATAAACAAGCATTGCTCCAGGGCAATTCATTGGTTTAATTCCAAAATCTCTGTTTTCATATTCTGTTAAAAACATATTCTTTCTGTAATGCGACCAATGTCCAGAAACCTTCCAGAGCTTATTGTCCAGAACTTGGGGCGTAGAAATTTCCTGGTAGTTGTTTTCTCTAAGAAGTCCTCTTAGAAATGAAACTAGCTCATTGTAGATTATTAAGCCATTATTGTGCCAGAAAACAGAGCCAGGAGAAACCTCGTTAAAACTGAATAAATCAAGTCTTTGCCCAAGAATCCTATGGTCGTTCTGTTTTAATTTCGAAGTGTCTAGTTTAGAACGGGAAATCTCCCTTAACAGTTGCTTTGTGTCATAATCTTCTTGCACAATCTCGCTCTTATCCTCTCTCTCTTTTAATCCATAAGATGTTTTTTCATTAAAAGACTTAGATAATTCTGATAAAGGATGTCCTTTGCATTTTAATTCAAATGATTTGTAATAGCCGAAAGGCGCTCTTATTACTTCAAAACCTTTTTTTTGCAATGTTTTCTCAGCTTCTACCAAATATTCTAATGCTGTATCAGGATTCGCAAGCTTTGAGGATAAATGCGCATAAGGATACAAAACAATTTTTTTCGCTTTCACATCGCGCGCGGTTTTTATTACTGATTCAACAAGTTCCTTTACAGTCTGGTCATTATCCCCAATCTCAACAGCAGTTAAAACAACAAGAGGCTCTTTGACTTCTCTTTCATCTTTTTTCTCAATCTCCTCAGCTTTTTGTATAGCTTTTTTCAAAGGTTTGAATTTGATGTAATCACAATGAAGTGTTATAATTTTCATAATCAATTTAGATAATCTTGGTATATAAAATTGTTGATGAAATAAAATTT
>CAYIOA010000027.1:0-11127 GCA_964364885.1 Candidatus Woesearchaeota archaeon | reverse complement strand
ACCCAGAATCGAGTGCACGCAGAGCAAGGAGATAATTTAGTCGAACAATCTTGAAAACCAGTTGATTATTCTTCTGATTATTCCTGTTTTTTCTTTGTCTTCATTGATTTTTTGCTCTGTTTGATTGGCTTGTGTTTCATTAGTTAATTGTGCAGATGTCTGATTAACTTCTGTCTGATTTGATAAGGTATAATTTTCGTCTGTCAGGTTATTCTGCTGGTCAGTAATATTCTGCTCTGTTGAATTTTCTTCTGTAACATTCTGCAGGGGTTGCTCATCAGGTTTTTCAACCATAGTCCCATTGCCACATTTACTGACTTCAACTAATGCTCCTGCATCTGAAGCTGATTCGAGGCTTATTAGATATTGCACATTCTTAACTGTTATGACTTTTTCCAGCTCATTGTTTGAAAGAATTATTTTGTCAGCTCCAACAATTACTTCTGCGCTAATTCTTTCAGGACCAGATGCTTCTGCGCTAATTGGGATTACCTGCAGTCCTTTTATTGAGACATATTCTCCTACTTCTACTTTTTCTGACGAGCCATCGATTCCTATTTTTGCGATTGTACCTGTGATTTCTAATAGAGTTACATTGTAATTTTTATCCAAAATTTCTACTTGTTCTGAGGCAGTTGCGTTTAATATTTCCCTTAGGAGAGAAACCTTTCTTCCTTCAATAATTAAATCTGCTGAAATTCTTTTTACTGCAGGAGTTTCATCTGCTTTGCTCACAACCAAGTTAATCCCATTTATCGGTTTTCTTTCTCCTATATCAATTTCTTTTGAGGAGGAAATAAACTCACTGTCTTCGGAGCATTTGTATGCTGCAGAGACAAACGTGACTGATAGAAGCAGGAATAACAGAAATAAGCATCTTTTTTTCATGCATAAAGTATGTTATAATTATTTATAAATACTCGTTAAAATCCTCGGACTTTAGTCCGTGGTTTGTATTGCTCGGATTTTCTCGGTAGCCACAAAACCACGAACAAGCCTCGCAACTTTAGTGCGAGGTTAAACCCAGAGGGTTTTGTGACATTATGCAAGACTCATATATTTACTTAGTTAGTAAGTAAATAAGTTAGTTAATAAGAAGGTTTATATATGAAAATCTCGTGGAGGTTGAAGGAAAGAGGCATGAAGAAATACTTACTTTTAATAGAGGATGAGAAAATCTGGGAGAAGTTCAAGGAAATTATTGAAAGGGATATAAACAGCGAGATTATTGAATTGATAAGGAAGAAGGTGCATGGAAAAGGAGGAAAGCATGACTAGGAGAGGACAAGCCAGTATTTTTGTTATTATTGCTATAGTTATTCTTGGCGGGATTTTAGTTTATCTGATTGCCAGCGGAAATTTTGGAGTTGAAGAGGAAAACCCTGAGCTGAAAGAAGTGTTTGATTATTATCAAGGGTGCATTGAGCAGGAGAGCAAGAATGCTTTGGAATTGGCTGGGACGCAGGGAGGTTATGTTGATGTTCCTGAATATGCTCCTGGAAGCGAGTATGCCCCGTTTTCTTCGCAATTGAATTTTCTTGGGTTTTCTGTTCCATATTGGTATTATGTTTCTGGAAATGGGGTGATAAAAGAGCAAGTGCCGAGCAAGGCGGAAATAGAAAGACAAATTGAGGAATATGTTGCTGAAGGGCTTGAGTTTTGTGAGTTTGAAAGATTTTACAGCCAGGGGTATTTAATTGAGAGGGAAAATCCAGAGGTCAGAGTTGTTATAGAGGAGCAGAAAATTAATGTTGATTTAAACGGAGCCCTGTCTGTTTCTAAAGGGGAGACTTTTTCCAGAAGAAATTCGTATCATGCTGAGATTAAGAGCAAGTTCGGGAAGTTTTATAATATTGCAAGAGAAATTTATGACGAGCAAAAAGAGAAAGCATTTTTTGAGAATTATGCAGTTGATGTTTTAAGGCTTTATGCACCTGTTGACGGTGTTGAAATACAATGCGCGCCGAAAATTTGGAGCACAGAGAATGTTATAAATGAACTGAAAAATGGCCTGGAAGAAAATTTCGGGACAATTAAGTTTAAAGGAAATTATTATGATATAAAAGATGACAAAAGAAATTATTTTGTTGTAGACAAGGGAGTTGATGAGGCAGTTAATGTCATGTATTCAAAAAACTGGGCGACGAAGATTGAAATCAGCGGAGAGGGAGCTGATGAGGAGATTATTATAGCGGAGCCGATTGGAACTCAAGAGGGTCTGGGAGTAATGGGCTTTTGTTATATTCCTTATCATTTTGTTTATGATGTTAGTTTCCCTGTTTTAATTCAGGTTTATAATAATGATGAAATGTTTCAATTTCCTGTTGTTATTATAGTCAATAACAATGTTCCGAGAGAGGTGATATTCTCTGAAATTTCTGAAGAAGAGGAGTTTGATTTGTGCGACTACGAAACGCAGGAAGTCGAGATTAATCTTTATGATATTAATTTGAATAGCGTTGAAGGCAATTTGAGCTACGAGTGCTTTAACCAAAGATGCAGACTTGGGCAGACTGATAAAGGAAAGTTTGTAGGAAGCGCTCCTGCGTGCGTTAATGGATTTATTCATGTAAGGGCTGAGGGATATTCTGAGAAGAAAGAGCTGTTTTCCTCGAATGACGAGAGTTTTGCAGAGATTGTGCTTGACAGAGAGTATGAGCTGAATGTCAATGTTAGTATTGGCAGTGCCGGAAGGGATAGTAATGCATTTGTTTCATTTGTAAGAAAAGATGGAAAGGCGACAACTGCTGTTATTCCTGAAAGCAATAAAATTAAATTATCAGAGGGAAGTTACGACATCAGCGTTTATGTTTATGGTAATTCAAGCGTTGTTTTGCCTGCGACATCAAAAACAGAATGCGTTGATGTTCCTAAAGAAGGTCTGCTTGGGTTCTTTGGAGGGACGAGAGAAGAGTGTTTTGATATAAAAATTCCTGAGAGCAAGATAGAATATGCTTTAATAGGAGGGGGGAAGAGCGAAGAGTATTTGCTTGAATCAGAGCTTGTAAAGGGGAATGTTATTTTGAGTGTTGACAGCCTGCCAAGACCTAATTCAATTGATGACTTGCAGAAAAATTATGATTCATTTGAAGGCAAAAGAGCGAGGGTGGAGTTTTATGAGAGATAAGAAAATGTTTTTTGTTTTGATTGCAATTATTTTAGCCAGCGCTCTTTTTGTTTTGGAATTTGCCAATGCCCAGGGCATTCAAAGGACTACCGGCGGAAGCGGAACTGGTTTTTCTAGTTATCAGCCTAGGCCAACTTTTCAGATTTATTATGGCAGAAATATTAATACATATTGGCCGATTTTAGGAGATGCTGAAGCATGCAGAGACCGAGAGGATCTGCTTTTGCAGGTTTCTCCTCTGGGATGCCAGCCTGCTGTTGTTAGAAGTGATTTGCTTGCTGACCAGAATGTTCCTGTGTTCTGCCAGATTGATGCGCTGGATATAAACCCATTTATTGATATAAACCAGATTAGGAGCATGAGTTTCAGCGGGAATTACCCGCCTGGAGTTATAGGCGCTGGATTTCATCCTGCAAGAGCAGCAATAAGGTCGAGAGATCAGCTATTAGGAACCCCGCTGTTAAATAACTTAGGATATGCTGTTGTTGTTTTAAAACAGGAGCCGGATGAAAGCAAGCTACCGGATTTTGTGAATGTTAGTTTGAGGGCGAGAATAGATTATGTTGCTGGGAATGCTTATGGAGTTGGAAGAGCGGAGTTTATTTTAACGCAGACATCTGATTCTGAATGGGAAAGTGAAAAGCTAAAGCAGAGTTTCTGGAAAGGAAGATATTTTGTCAGATTAGAAGAGGCGGATTCTAATTCTGCAACTGTTTCAATTTATCAGGGAGATCAAAGAGTTATTACAACAAGAGCTAATAAAGGAGAGAGCTCAAGAGAGATTTTTGTTCCAGGGCTTTATTGCAGGGCTGGATTGCAGGTAGTTTATGATGGGTTTGTTAGTGCTGATGACAAGGCGACAATAGAAATTGAGGGCAGCGGAGGAGTTGAGAGATTTGATGTTTACAAAGGCTCAAGATTTCTGGATGATAGATGCAATGTTGACAGGATTGAAATCGGAGAGGATGGAGAGAGCGGAAATGTTTCAATAAGATGCAAAGGAAAGAAAATTGAGCTTTCTCTAGGAGCTAAGAATTCTGCTTTGTTTGATGTTTTTGTTGTTGATGGAAAAACTATCGAGCCAAGTGAAAAAGAGGGTAATTACGAAATTGAGCTGAGCTCTGTTAAAGAAAAAAGCAGGCAGGGCGTCTACTCTCTGGATGAAAAAGAGCAACTATTAAAAATTGGAGCAGGAGACGGGCTAGTTCTAATAAGCAGTTCTGGAGTTTATGAAAAGAGTATTAAAGAAGAAGATAAGGAATGGCTTGGTAAAGTTAGAGAGGCATTAAAGGAATATAAAAGAAGGAAGAATGCTGAGCAGTCTTATAGTTTAGGGGAAATTAATCTTAAATTATCTCAGAACACTCTCAGATATTTTGATGGTGCTGTTGATAATTATAAAGAAGTTGCCGAAGATTACCCTGCCGAACCATCAGAAGGAAGTGAGCAGAAATACGGACAACAGGCGTTGGAGAGAGCAATTACATTAGCCGGCGATTTTGGAAAAGAAAGTACGAAAATAAACTTAATTAACAAATATCTGGAAATTTATCCTGATTCTTCCCAAGCTGATATTTATACTAATGAGCTGAATATTCTTTCAAGGATTGACGGAAGTTCTGCTGCTGATGTTATTGAGTTAGATGACGCTTCTAGAACAATACGGCTTTTGAGCTTGGATAAACCATCTAAAAAGCAAAGCGCAGAGCTTCTTGTTGATAATAAAAGAATTGTTTTTGAGAAGGATGAGCGCAAGAAAATTGATAATCGCGGAGAGATAGTCTTAAATGAAGTAGATGCTGAGAAAGCAAGGATTAGCGCTTACTGCCTTGAGCAGGATAAACTTGGCTCAAAGAAGGAATTTATTTTTAGGGAGGGCGAGCAAGGAAAAGATGTTTGCGGAGCTATTGTCGGCTTTGGCAAGGCGAATGTGGAAAGTGTTGCAAAAATAAGAATATTGCCCAGCGCAAGAGGGACAGTAATTGATACGAATTTGAGCATTCATATCGGCATTGAAAAGAGAGCAATTAAGCTGAGCCCTGATAAAACTGCTGAGAGAATTGAGAACCTGAACAAGACGATAAAGAAGTGGGAGGATATTTCCGGGAAATTAGGGAATGTTGTCAGCGGATTGAAGGCGGCGTGTTTTGCCACTTCGACAGTTTTGTCGTTTAAGAATTTTGTTTCTGGATTGAGCGGGGAGGCATTGGCGAGGCAGGAAGTTATGGGCGGAGATAAAGGATGGAGGAACAAATGTGCTGAGTTTGTTTCAAGAGGAGATTATGCTGATTTAGACGCGTGCTATTTAGGAAAGGCAGGAGAAATTGATTCTGATGTCAGCGCGACTTCGTCTGCTCTGAATAAAGTTAATGCCAGAATAAAACAAATTCAATCGCAACCAGAGTATGTAACCAGCTCTGGAATTTATGGAACTTCGGTAAACAGCGACAAGGTTAGAGAGGCGCTTGCGGCAGAGGCGCGGGCAAAATATGGGAATACAGTTGTTAGTTTAGAAGGATTAAGAGAGAGATGGGTTGATGAAAATGGCAAGGAAATTAAACAAATCAGCGTTAATGAATTATTGAGTGAAAAAAATGTCAAGGATGGAATTGCCAGCACTGACGCAATCCGCTCTATAATGCTGTATTCTGAGCTGCAAGGAAACTCAAAGTATGGAGCGAGCCAGGGAGAGAATTTGAACAGCAAGTTTAGGAATATAGCTGACAGGATTAATGATAACAGGGCTGTTGTCAGAGAGATAAAAAATTCTGATAAATTAAAAGGGGAGGGGCTTGGAGCGCCCTTTTATCCGAGTGCTGGAAACCAGCAGAATAGACTGGCTGAAGTTGTTCCTGTTTCTAATAAGTTTAGCGATAAAGGAATTAAGTTTGAAGAGGGGATAACACACAGCTCTACTGCATTTGTTGGAGGAGCGTCTTTAACTGGAGCAGACGGAAAGCCGATAGCAGGAGCAGAGCAGTTTAAAACAGGAAGATACATTCTAGGCATGAAAGAAGCTGATTCAAGAAGCGGAGTTTACGGTGTCCAGGAAATTTATTATTATGATGAAAATAAAAAAGAATATACTAAGATTGAGGATGGGAAAGTTCCTGCGTTTTTGAGCACTTATGGGATTAATAATATTAAGTCAGCTTCAAGAGTTGAATATAACAACGAGATTGTTTTAAGAGACAGAGTTGTTAAATATTATGAAACAGAGCCGTATAGAGGAATGCCTGCAGTTGTTCCTTTTGATGTTAAGAGAGGGTGGTATTCTGCGACGAAACAAACTCTTCCTGTTTTTGGAGGAATAGGAGCCTTTGATGCGTCTGGAAGAGTTACAAGTTTCTGGCTTTGCAATGTTGGAGAAAATGGCAGAGTTGAATTTGAAACAGGGCTTGGAGATGATTTATGCGAGCAGGTTAATTTGAATACAGGACAGCCACTTGGAGTATTTCCAAATTTGAATGAGCAGGAAGCTAGAAGTTTAATCTCAAGAGGCATAAGAGCTATTGAAGATGCTGCAAGACAATACGGGCAGGGAGTGAAGTTTGTTACAGTTGGAGGAGAGAGGTTTGAGGTAGGTGCTCCTGCTGCCGGCGCGCCTGGAACACAATGCCAGGACTTTATGTCTCCAAAAGATTGCCATTTAATGTTTAATGTTTGCGATCCTGTGATATGCCCGAGTTCGAGATGCGATTTTGGAGGAACTTATAGAGTTGCAGATGTTGTTCAAACAGGAATTGTTGGGAGCGCGTTATTATGCCTGCCGAATATTAGAGAGGGGATTGTTGTGCCTGTTTGTTTAACAGGAATTCAAGCTGGAATTGACGGCTTGGTTTCGATAATGAAAAGCCATAGAGACTGCCTGCAGGAAAATCTGGAAACTGGGAAACTAATTGGAATCTGCGACGAGATATATTCAATTTACTTGTGCGAGTTTTTCTGGAATCAGGTTGCACCTTATGTTAATGTCTTAATTCCCAGAATGCTGGAGATTGCGTATGGGCAGGGAGTTAGAGGAGGAGGAGAGTATCTAACTGTTCAGTCAGCCTGGCAGAACATGCAGAATTCTATGACTTATTTCACGCAACAATATGCTGTAAATTCTATTAATGCATTTCAAATAAGAAATGTTAATGAAGCAGGGACTCAATTCTGCAAGGCATTTATTTCTGCTAAGGCGCCGACAGCATTTAAGACTTTGATTGAGCCTGACAGTCCGCCGCAATTCCATGCGTGGTTTGATGCGCAAAAATACAGTGATGTAACAATACCTGCAACTTCTAGATACAAAGTGTTCTATCATATATTTGGAGGGAAAGATCAGGGAGTTAATTATCAAGTTTATCTGAGAACGCCACCTGAATCTTCTTATTATTCAATTGCACCGCAAGTTACAGTTGCTTCTGGATTTATTCCAAGAGGAGGGTATGCTTCTCAGACTCGGGACTTTACAGCTCCTGAAGGATATAAGGAATTGTGCGTAAGGATAAATCAAAATGAAGAGTGCGGGTTTAAACAAGTTTCAACCAGCTTTGCTGTGAATTATTTGAGAGATGTTTATGTTTCTGACGAGCTTGGGAAGAAAGGAATAACTTCTGAAGCAGAGTGCATAAGCGGAAGCCCGAATCCGGGCGCTTTGCTGAATCCTAATGTTCAGGTTGGGGTTCAAGAAACAATTAGTCCTGGAATTTACAACAGGGGAGTTGTGAGAATCTGCGCTTCAAGAAATCCCGGGAGTTCGACTGAGCCGACTAGGTGGGTTGAAGCAGGATATTGCGATGACCCTAAGATTAGATGCTGGCTTGACAAGAGAAGTGTTGACAATGCAATTACAGACGCAAATATTGGAGTGAAGAATGATACGCTTGAAGCTCTTGAGAAAGGAGTTGTTGAGGAACTGCAGGCAAGAGGTGAATTGTTGAGAGAGGATGATGCTGCAGGGGAAATTAGAAGCTTGGAAACGGTCAGAGATAAATTGATTAGAAGCAGCAATAAAGAAAGTGAATCTCAGGAAATTCTGAAACAGATTGAACTTGTTTTTGAGAGAGTATTTTACAATCATCAAAAAGCTAATTTGATATTGATTAAAGGAGGAGTTTATGAAATTGTTGCGCGTGATTTATTAATGAAAGATAAAGATAGTTCTAGAGCGAAGGATGCTGAGAAAACTACAGCGACTAAGCCGACGACGCAACCAACTTCACAACCGACTACAACTACTCAACCAACCACTCAACCTACGACTCAGCCAACTATTCAACCGACGACAAAGTCTTCTCTTAGACTGCCTGATAATTTTGATTTGACGAAGAGCAATACTCTTCTTTTGAATGGGGAAGCAAGCAAGTATAGTGTATCTGGAAATAAAGTATATTACAGTTTTGAAAATAATTTTGAGGAAATAGCCAGAGTTGAGGAGGATGGAAGTGTTAAAGTTACAGTATCGAGTGTTTCTGTCAGCGCAGAGGTATTTCAATCTGCTCTTGCGATAAATAATTTGAAAATAGATAATTGGTCTGCAAAATCTATTGCTGGAGAGGTGAATGAGAGGGAGAAATGGATTTTGGAAACAGCTATTGAATCTGCAAAAGACAGGCACGGAACTTATTCTGGCAATAAAGGATTTGTTGATGAATTGTATAAGGACGGTTTGTTAAGTGACACAGAATATATAGAAATTACAGGAGAAGGATTATTTAATTTGCAGGAGGACATGCTTTATGTTCTGCGCTTGCTGGAAAGAAAAAAAGCTGATTCGGAGAAAAATTCTGATGTTAAAGAGGAAAATATTTATTTGACAACAGGAGATGAAAGTTTGTATGATGTTAGTGAGAAACTTTGCAGAAGCAGAGAGATAGATAAAGTCAGATTGTTCACGAGCGAAGAATCTGGAAATATACAATTAAGAGAGATTTTGAAAACTCAGACAGGGCTTAATGAAAAACTACCTGCTAATATTAAGATAAATATTCCTTCTGGCTGCTCTGCTTCAGAAAGTTCTGTGAAAAGTTTTGCAGTGAAAACATTCGGATTTTCTACAGAGAGAGATGGAAATTTGATTGATATTTCTAATGTTCAACTTGGAGATACTCTTATTTTGAAAGTTGAGCATGATTGTGACAGTTTCAGGGTTTCTTATAATAATGCTGACGGCGCTGTTCAGGCAGTTGTGTTTGAGGAGAGCGCGAAGGAAATTCGCATTCCAGCTAGTTTTGCACAGACTTACAGTGCGACTGGAACTTGTCTTGAGAGAAAGAATGGAGAGATGACTGTTAAAAAAGAGAGTATAATAAGAGCGGTTGTTCCTGTGAGTTTTGAGTAATTGAATAGATTACTTTAATGATTATTGAGATGAAGTTGACTCGAATTCTGCAGTTATTTCTTTATTTTCTTCTACAGCTGGTTTTTGTTCTGGCACGTCAACTAAATCTGCTTTTATTAAAGCGTAAGCTTCTCCTGTTAATCTGTTTTTTATTGTTGTTTTTCCATCTTTTCTTTCTATCAAAGTTTCCTGCACAGCGTTTGAATTCATAAGCCCTAGATTAAGGTCGTTTGCGAGAATACTGTCTGGTATTGGGAATCTGTATAATTCTAGTTGGTTTATTATTAGTTTTGCTGGTAATTTCTTTCCAGTTGAAGTGAGAGTTCTTGTTCTTGTTCCTAATTCAGTTTCTTTAATTTCTTCATTTAGAGTTTTTTCCAGACTATAAGTAATTGTTGTTCTTTTTGGAGTGTTAGTTGTGTTCATTGTTATGACTCCTTCTTCTGCTATCACATTTATTGGAAGATATACTTCTCCTAGAGGTTCTGTTGTTACACTATTGTTCCTTATTGTTTCTCTGGAGTTTTCATATGGCACAAGGTGAAATGTCTGTAAAACTTCTCGTGATAAAATTAAGTCGCCAACTTTGGCTGTTTTGTTTTGCGGGAGAGGAAGAGCCATATATGCTTTTTTGTTTTCTCCTGAATCAATAACAATTTCTTCGATTGAATAAGATGGAAGGGTGGCTGTTTGCTCTTCTCCTCTGACAGAAAGAGCGTTTGTAGAAGAGCTTAAGTAAGTTCTTTTTTGTGCAGGTATATTGCTGATTAGAGCGTATGCTCCGCTTAAGGCTGCGACAGTTAAAACTCCGCCGAGTATTTTATTTTTTTGAGATTTAACTTTTGATAAAATCGCTTTTAAATCCATAGACTTTTTTGATAAACGGACTATTTAAATATTTCTATATTGTTGTAACTATAAAATTACTATAATTTATAGCTGGAATAATAAATTAATTTATCCAACCTTTAATTTCAGGCATCTGCTCTTCAATAAATTCGACAATCTCTTTTTTAAATGAAGGATTAAGCGAGATTCCAGTATAATTTGTTTTCTTTTTTACAATTAGCCATCCTACCTTCTCTAATTCTTTTATTATATGATTTAAGTTTGAGAATCTCTTAAAATGTTCGAGTCTATCGTACTTTGCTCCCCAATTCTTTTTTGAATAAGCAAGTTTAAACATAAGCTGAGCTTTCTCTTTTTTCATTTAAATCAAAAGAAAACCTGTTATTTAAATGTTTCTTATTTTGATAGTTCAAACATCTAAGATAGAAAGTTTTATAAATAAGTATGAATGTGAGTAAGTATGAAAAATAAGGAAAACAAATCAGCATTTTTGGAATACTTTGGAGATACACCAAAGTTGAGATTTTTGGATTTCTTAATTGGAAATCATTTTTTTGACTTTAATATGACAGATATGGCAAGAGAAGCAAACATAAGCTATAATTCCCTTAAAAGTTTTTTTAATGAATTTTTGGAGAGAGGCATAATTATTAAGACTCGAAGAGTAGGAAAATCTGATATGTACAAGTTGAATATGGATAACATTACTGCGAAAAACTTTCTGAAGTTTGCTTGGTTTTTAACAAAACAAGATTCAGGGGTTGGAAATCAAGAGAATATTTTTGCGCTGGAGAAATCTTCTTCTTCTCAGCATTAATTTTAT
>CAYIOA010000026.1:0-11286 GCA_964364885.1 Candidatus Woesearchaeota archaeon | reverse complement strand
AATTTGGAATCAATATGCTTTTAATAAAATTCCCAGGCTTTTAAGCTTTTGATTTATAACGACAGATAAATGTGGGGAGCGGAGAGAAAATCTATTCTTTTTTGTCATCCAGCAATTTTTTTGTTCTTGCTGAATTCAATATCTTCTCTAAAACTTTCAGAAACCTCTCGCCTTGCTCTAACGGAATTGTAATTGAATGTTCGTGCAGCCATCCGCTTTCGGTTTTCTTCTTCTTCTGTATCAATAAATATTTGCCAGATTCCCCTTCTAAAATATCAAACCAAATAGTCTTATTACTATAATCCATTTTTTCAAAATCGAGATGCTGAATTTTTCTATTAGGATAATAAACCTTTGTTATGCCAAATTGTTTCATATAAATTTCGTTTTCTAAAATAAGCACTTGCAAATGTTTCTCAATAGCTTTTCTAGAGAAGCCAGACGCGCCAACAAGTTCAGTCATAGTCAGCCCTTTAGAATTTTTCTTCAGGTATTCTAATATCTTCTCATGTATTACCTTTTCTTTTTCTGCTGGATTCATTTTATTTAGAAATTCTCCCGTCTAATACTTTATATTAAGTACCAAAAGATTTATATACATATTGTTCTCTATACTGGTTACCAATAGTGATAATTAAAAGAGGCAGAATGAAAATAAAATTTCAGAATATTGGATGGAAAAGCAAAATAGCGCAAAAAAGAGCGACTTTTAGCATCTCTATTAACAAACTTGTTGTTCTTGGCTCCTGCCTAGAAAAGGGGCAGATATTGTATTGTTATCTTGCAGAAGATACTAGAAAGAGGCCAATTATTGTTGTTTATCTAGACGGTGGGAAAAGAAAAGTTTAAATATAGGCGTTAACTAAAAGTTAATGAACGTTAACTAAAAGTTAACGATACTAGCAAATGATATTAGATAAGCCAACTAAGAAGATTCTCATGTCTGCTCTTAGGCATGTAGAAGGAGATCCAACCATCTCACTACTTGCAGAAAGTTTGAAAATGACAAAAGTGGGTGTTTGGAAAACTCTAAAAAAACTTGAATCAGAAAACATGATAATTTTAAATCAGTTAGGAAATAAAAAAAATAGCACATACACAATAAAGATTAATTGGAATAATCCCTTAATAGAAAGAACAATGACTCTTGCATTAGAACAAGAAGCCTCTGAGCAAAGGCGCTGGCTAGTAAACTTTGCTGATTTGAAAGATTCTACAGACTTCTTGATTTTATACGGAAGCGTAATTAATTCTTATCAGAAAGCAAAGGACATAGATATTATTAATGTAATTTCTAAAAGAGGAGGTTTTATTGAACTAGATGAAAAAATTAGAAATATTCAGAAATTACAATTAAAAAAGATTCACGCAGTTAATTTTTCTGTAGACGAATTAAAAAGAGAAATTAAAAAACCAAACATCGCTTTTATTAATGCTATAAAAGGAGGCATTGTTTTATATGGGCAGGACAAATTCGTAAAATTTGTTAGAGAGTTAAAAGATGGATATTAGAAAAGTAAAAGAGTGTTTTCTTAGTGCGAAAAAGAGCGAAATTAAAGGTAAGAAGCACAAAGGACTCTTAATTATAAAACCAAATCAATTATACGCAGAGGAATATGTCTCAAAAGCAAAAAAGAATCTAGAATTCTGCGAATTCTACAAAAACCAGGGAGTTGATTATAAGCTGCCAGAAGAATGGTTTTATACATTATATTATTGTGGCCTTGCGATCCTTTGTAAATTTGGAGTCGAGAGTAGAAGTCAAAGATGCACTGCCGTGTTCTTGCGTTATCTAAAACAAAATAAACTCATCGATTATGAAGACGAATTTATAGAAAGGATTACAGTTTATTCTGATAAAGAAAAAGAATCAGACGTTGATAAAAGAGAAGAAGCTAGATACAGCCCATATGTAAAAAACAAGGAGGTTTCTGAGCAATATCAGGTAATGACTGAAGTATGCAAGAGAGCTATTTCTCAGACAGAAGATATTATTTATTCAAACAAAGAATTTAAGGTGCCTAAGGAATTGTTAGAAGAATAAAATTTGAGTGCCTTTATGCACCTGCAAAAACATACGCCATAGATATTTAAGTTTAGATTTTTATTAAGAATCATGGAAGAAAAAATAAAACTCGGCGAAGCTTTAAGCTTATTAAAAAAAGAAAGAAGCAGATTAGCAAGGTTATTATCTTTAAGAAAGGAAAATGTCTATGTAGAAGAAGGAAAAAAGACTTCCTTTGATCCTAAAAAATTATCTAAGGATATAGACAAAAAAATAGAGGAAATAAGGGAATTGAAAATTAAAATACAAAATACCAATCTAAATACTCTAGTTTCAGAAGAAGATATAAGTTTAGCAGAAGCAATAATCAAAATAAATGATATAAGGAGTCAGATTGCCCGGCTGTCTGATCTGTTTGAAAGAAAGAGCTATTTTTTCAGAGATAAAGATGAAATAAGAATGATTCCCCAGATGGATCAGTCTGAAATTGAAAAAGAGATAGAAAACCTGGAAATACAAAAATCAAAACTTGATAATCAAATTCAGGTAACAAATTGGAATGCAGAACTAATGGGATAAAAATCATGCTTATCTGTCTTTGGCAGATGAGGTTGCCAGTGGCTTTGACTAGGTATAGTTAGATTTAACAAATTACTACAAACTGATAATTGGACGTGACGCTTTAAAGATTACAGATTAAAGATAAAAGGTCAAAGATTACAGATTAAGGCTCATTTATTACTGTGCTTTTTCCGAGCCGTTGGCAATTAATGACTCATTTAGGCAGCATGTAAGGGAAGAAGAAATTGATGAAGATGAAAGAAGTTGAGAGAATGAATAAACTTGTATTGACTGCAGACAGTATAGAATGCAAAAGATGGACACTTGCCCAGAAAGATAACCCTGTTTTATGCTTTTATTGTAAATCTCCTCTATTTTATATAGGCATAGAATGGGGAGTTGTTGAAGAAAGAGAGCTTTTCGGAATAAAAGTTTTAGGAAAAGAAAGAGAACCACAGTACCAACTTAGAGAAGTCGGATTAATTTTATATTGCGCAGAATGCGGACACTTCCATGAAAATTATTCAAAATATTTTTATCCAAAAGATAAACTTGTTTGTTTATGGTCGGATGAGGAATTGGATTTAGCAGATATTGAAGAAATAAAGCATTGTTTAGAACAATTTAATAGAAAAGGAGATTTCAAACCAAATTATAAAAGTGCAGAGATGTTCTATCTAAAGAATAAATTAATAGAATATGAGAAGAGGAATTTTAGCAAAAAAAGGAAGAAAAACCTGAAGAAAAATCTATGATCTCAAAAAAGAAGGAATTTTATTGAGTAAGCCAGCAAGTTACGGAGAAGAAGTTTCTATTAACTCGGCTCATAGAGAAAAGATTATGTTCTATATCAATACGTTTTTGATGATGGATTAACACATAAATCTTTAAAAGTTCGTTAGACCTTTACTCAATATGGGAATTAATGGTTTAGCAGTTGTTTACACAAATGATGATGGCACATACAGACAAATAGCTAGGCTGGCAATTGAAGTAGGTTTTTCGACAAGGCACGAAAAAATTGGGCAATTTGAAGCAATCCTCGATCCAACCATTTGGGTGCTTCGTAACAATGGAAACTATAACGATTTTGTAGGAAATGGTGTCTACAGATTCTTCAGTCGGGAAGCTGAATGGCAAAAAGCAGAAAGATAGGCAGTTAGTTTTTAAATAAATATAATGCGGGGAGTAGGATTCGAACCTACGAAGGCACTAAGCACACAGGATTTCTTAAATCCTGACTTAAATCTTTCTAAAGAAAGACCGACATCTTAAGTCCTGCCCGTTTGACCGCTCCGGAATCCCCGCACATTGAAATGAATTTTAAACGGATTATAAATCTTTTGACATATATTTTATTCCTTTAACATAGCCCATTTGCGGGCATAAATGATTACCCAAACACCAATAATATGATGAGTAATATCATACATTAAATCAATAGTTATTCCATCGCCTGTAGCAAAATGGAGAATCTGGTGTGCAACAAAAAGCAGCATATAAATTATACTTGCCATATAAATACCCTGCCTGAATTTCCTGCCGTCGAATGTCCTGACGGCAATTTGGATTAAAACATTAATGCAGAGCAGGATAGCAGTCATCCATAATCCAGCAAGGCCAGGATCATTTTTTAGGAGATCAAGATTTTGAGACAGGCCAGCTGCTGTCAGGTCAGAGACAGTCATCATTACTAATAGGAACAGCATCCCAACATATCCTTGAGCAATAATATCTCTAATCTTGTCTCTTCCCATATATACTTGAATAAGGAATAAATCTATTTAAGAGTTGCGTTATTTGTAATCAATTTAAAAAATATCATGAAGGTTCTTAATAGTGGGTTTGACTTATTAATCGCCTTCATCCATCATCTTTAAAATTTCCTCAACCTCGCGTGTTACATGCTGTATGACTTCGCTGTCTAAAGCACGCGGATTCCTTTCTTTATATTTCAGCGCATGTGATGCGCCGGATATAACAGCTCTTTTTAGCACATATATCTCTTTTTGCATATTTTTATTAATAAACAACACTTTATAAAAATTATCACGATTGAGAATAATAGAGCTAATTCGTTTTATTTAGCGTTTCATAAGACAAATTCTTATCCATATATAGGCTATTCTCATATCCTTTATCAATTCTGTCTTCTATAGATATTTCTTCATCAGCTTCAGGAGTCTCGTTTTTGCTGAGATTGTAGTCTATATTAACGACGACATTGCTCGTTGTTATCTCTACATTGCCTTCTCTGAATTTAAAATAAACAACAGTCCCAAATAAAAGCAGGAAGACCAGCACAATCAGGACTATCTTGCCAATAAGAGCTCTTTTTTCTATCACAATTGTTTAATTACTACATCTTATATAAATGTTATTATCAATCAGCTAAACATTTAAATAAAGTTTTCATTTATACAAAAGATTATAATAAAAGAGGAAGTTATGGAAGCACTGGAAAAACTAAAGTCAGAATTAAAACTAAGAGGTTTCTCTCATTTAACAGTAAGAAACTATTCTTTCTTTGTAGAAAAGTTTCTGATAAGAGCAAACAAGCCAGTTAGTGAATTAAACGAAGATGATGTAAAAGCTTATCTGGCGGAAATGTTCGATAAAAAATCAAAAAACACAATTACCCTCGCAGCCGCCTCTTTGAAATTTTTTTACAAGGAGATACTAAACAAAGAATTTGGAAGTATAAAAATACCAAAAAAAGAGAGATCTCTTCCAACAGTGCTTACAAAAGAAGAAGTCACAAACCTGATCAATTCTACAGACACAGAAAAGTCTCGTTTAATGATTTCTTTGCTTTATTCTTCTGGATTAAGAGTTTCAGAGCTTGTAAACTTAAAAATAACTGATTTAAACCTGGCTGAGAAAACAGGATGGGTAAGAAAGGGCAAGGGCTCAAAAGACAGATTATTTATAATATCAGAAAGCCTTGTAAAGGAGATTAATGAGTATATCCTAGATAAAAGAAAAGACAGCACTTATTTATTCTCTAAAGAGAAGCCTTTGACAACAAGAAATATACAAAAGATTATCCATGGAACAAGAAAGCGCGCAAATATAAGCAAAAAAGTAACCCCTCACACTCTAAGGCATACTTTCGCGACTCATCTCCTAGAGCAAGGCACAGATATAAGAGTTATTCAAGAAATACTGGGCCACTCATCTTTGAGCACAACCCAAGTTTACACGCATATCTCAAGTGAGCAATTAAGAAAAGTAAAAAATCCTCTGGACGAATTGCTCAAAAATACACAGGGTTCTTCTGCATAATTCTAAATCTTCTTGTGTCTTAGCAAATTCGCATTCATCACAACTGTTACAGAAGAAGTAGCCATTGCTATTTCAGCAATTACAGGATGTAAGAAACCGGCAACTGCAATAGGAATTGCTATAACATTATATGCAAAAGCCCAGAACAAGTTTTGTTTAATCTTCTTGAAAGTCGCCTTGCTCAAATTAATAGACTGCACAACTCCAATCAATGAGCCCTTTGTAAGCACAATATCGCCGGATTCAATAGCAATGTCTGTTCCTGTTCCCATTGCTATTCCAACATTTGCCTGCTTTAATGCAGGAGCATCATTAATACCGTCTCCAATAAAAGCAACCATCCCTCTTTTTTGCAATTCTTCAACTTTTTTAGCCTTGTCTTCAGGAAGAACATTCGCGATAACTTCGGTAATTCCAACTTGCTTCGCTATTGCCTGGGCAGTTCTCTCGTTATCTCCAGTAATCATAACTGTTTTATATCCGGAATTATTCAAAGAGGCAATTGCATAAGTAGAATCATCCTTGACTGCGTCTGCAACAGCAATCGCGCCTATTACTTTCCCGTTTTCTGCTATAATCATTGTTGTTTTTCCGTCATTTTCATACATTTCTATTTTGCCTTCAAATTCTTTAATAGAAATTTTCTTTTCATTCATTAAAGTTCTGTTTCCTATTATTATCTTCTTTTTTCCTAGAGTCCCTTCAATGCCCCTTCCTCTTAATATCTTAAAATTAGTTGCTGATTTGTATCTCTTCAGGTTTGCTTTTTCAACAATTGCTTTTGCAATAGGGTGCTCTGATAATTTCTCAAGCGAGGCAGTGATTTCCAAAACATAACTGTCTTTTCCTTTTGTGTAAATATTTGTTACTTCTGGCTTTCCTTTTGTTATTGTTCCTGTTTTATCAAAAACAATCGTCTTTACTTCTTTCATTGTTTGTATTGCTTCTCCCTTTCTAATAAGTATTCCGCGCTTTGCCCCCATTCCAGAGCCAACCATCAAGGCAGTTGGTGTTGCAAGCCCTAAAGCACAAGGGCACGCGATAACAAGAACAGCTACAGAAACACCAATTGCTCTGCTTAAATCACCTGAAAATAAGAACCATCCTAAGAAAGTAAGCAAAGCAAGAACTAAAATAGAAGGAACAAAGATACTCGTTATTTTGTCAGCCAGCCTTTGAATAGGTATTTTTGTGCCCTGCGCTTCTTCAACCAGCTCTATAATATGAGCCAGGAAAGTATCTTTTCCTACTTTTGTCGCCCTAACATACAGCACTCCATCTTGATTTATCGTTGCTCCTATAACATTGCTCTTTGCTCTTTTCTCTGACGGAAGACTCTCTCCACTTATCATGCTTTCATCAACTGCACTCTCCCCTTTTACAACTATTCCGTCAGTTGGAATTTTTTCTCCAGGTTTAATAATCATAATATCGCCAACTATAACTTCTTCTATTGAAATTTCAATTTCCTCTTTCCCTCTTAAAACTCTGGCTTTTTTCGCTCCCAGCTCAAGCAATTTCTTTATTTCTTTGCTCGCTCTCCCTCTAGCCAGGGACTCAACATATTTTCCAGTAATAAAAAAAGCCATAATCATCGCAGAAATTCCAGAATAATCCTGCACTATTCCAAAGAAACTCATTATCCCTGTTAGATACGCTATTACAGTCCCTAATGCAATTAAAGAATCCATGTTAAAGTAAAGAGAAATAAAACCCCTAAAACCGCTTTTTAATGTTGAAAAACCAATTATAAAAATAACTGGAAATGCCAGGACAAGCAAAACAAGAGTCATAACACTTTCTTCAAGTAATTTAATGCCAAACAGTCTCTCAGAGAACATAAGAAAGACTATCTGAACTGTAAAGACCCATGCAGCAATTAGTCTTATGAGCCAGGTTTTTATTTCTTTGTCTTCTATTGATTCTCCGTGATGTTCGTGCATTTCGTGTTCCATCTTAATAATATTAATCTATGCTTGCAACCTTATAACCAGTTCTTGCAACTGCTTTTTTCAACTCTTCCTCTGAAACAGAATCTTCTGCTTCAACAATGCCTTTTCGCGTGAACATGCTGACTGAAACGCTTTTAACACCTTTTACAGTTTTCAAGCTTCGCTCTATATTAGAAGCGCACGAAGCGCAGTGCATTCCTTCAATTAACAATTTTAACTTCTTCATGCTGGAACCCCCATTTCATTTTTTAGAGAATGACTCGTAATACCTAAATTGCAGCTCTTGTGCTTTTTGCACCAGGCCTCGCATTTCTCAGCCCACTTTTTTTCTTTGTATCCTAAACGACACTCGTTGCATTTGTACATTTTATTTCTGTCTCCTTTGAACTCGCCGGCCATTTCCTGCCCCCTTTTCTTTAATATTATTAATAAGCCATATAATAATAACTAATAATAAAACAATAATCAGCATTGAAAAAATTAATTGTATATAGAATGAATAAGAAGGTTGTCTATAATAAACTCCATACATCATACTGCTGCCGGAACCATAGCGCCCCATCATTGTATTCATCATCATACTAGACATTGCTCTTGAATCTCCGCAATAAAACCTTCTTGCTATGTTTATATGAACTTGTTTTAACGTTGCAGAACCTTCTCTGCCCATTCGTTCGTCCATTATTTCATGAAATTCTCCAGGATGCATTTGCTCCATGAAGTAATCGCCAAGTGCTTCTAATTGTTCATCATTGAGCTGCTCACAGCTAATCCTTTCTTTAATCAATTTTTCAGCTTCCTCAAAATCTTCGGTATCTGCTAAAGCAATTGAAGAAAGAATAATTAGAGGCACTAAAACAAAAATCAGCTTATTCATTATCTCCGGTCCCCTTCCAATTGCCTGACAATCCAGACAATGAACAGAATTAATGCTGTGATTAATAATATCATAATAATGAAACCAAAGATAGGTATCCCTCCATAGCCGAAACCGCCCATCATTCCGTAGCCATAACCCATCATACCGCTAGATGGTATAAGCAATAAAGATAAAGCAGCTATTGCTAATACACTAATCAAGATTATTTCTTCACGCCTCATGGTGATGCCTTCCGTATGATTTTTTTAAGATATGCACGCAATAATCAGCCATATGCTTGTCAATTAAGTTCATTAACGGCTTTATTGTCTCTTCGCTCAATGAATAATAAATAAATTTTCCTTCTCTCTCTGAGTTTACAAATCCGCACTTTGATAAACGTCCCAGGTTGTGCGAAACAGCTGTTTGATCAATTTTTAATTCACTTATTATCTCCGAAACATTTTTCCTTCCCCCCCTCAATAAATTTATTATCTTTATTCTTGGTTCTGAAACAAGTGTTCCGAAAAATATTTTATATGCCTCGTATGTCTCAGACTCATTAAATCCTTCTTTATGAGTGTGGTGTAATATGCTCTTGCTTATCATATGATAATTCAATACATACGTATTATTTAAATGTTTCGGATTACTTCTATCATTTAAGCATCTTTAAACTTATTGCAAGCATTGCAATCGTCAATATCTGAACTTCAAGGCCATTAAGAGGCAGGCTTGCAAAAGAGAATGAAAGTCCAAATAAACTAAACAACAGAGGAAATAAGCCTGTAACACACAACGGACAAACTCCTGTTGCCAAACCAGCAATAGCTCCGGCTCCAGCAAGCGCACCCTCTTTCGTGCACTGTTTTCTTTCTTTGTATTTAATATAAACTAAAACAGAATTAATACCGACTAAAAAACCAATAACCAGCGTGAAAACTAAAGAAACACCCAGCTTAAACCAGTTAACTGTATCAGCATAAACAGCAATTAATTTTATTGTATTGTAAAATCCGCTTGCAAGAAAATTTATTGCCAGATAAACAAAAAATATTGCTATTGTCCAGTATGTATATGGCTTCTTGAATGCTTTATTCATTATCATTCAACAATCAGCTTTCCGTAGCCCATTCCCATACTGCACGCAAACGTAAAAGTCCCTTTTTGGGTTGGGGTAAATACCAAGCTGTCTGTTACACTTCTAAGATATTTAGAAACACCCAATTCCTTAATTGTAAAAGACCTTAAACAACCTGTTACGCTATTATCTAAAGAAATACTTACAGGCTGTCCGGATTTTACTCGAATTTCATTTGGGTAATAATTCAGGTCTTTTGTGCCCAAAGTTACTTTCTGAACTTCTCCACTGCCGGCAATTACACTCCCAGTTATTGG
The DNA here is from genome assembly GCA_964364885.1 of Candidatus Woesearchaeota archaeon. Lineage (GTDB taxonomy): Archaea > Nanobdellota > Nanobdellia > Pacearchaeales > GW2011-AR1 > UBA73. The sequence continues at coordinate 1,226 of CAYIOA010000026.1, read as the reverse complement.
TGTCTGAGGACCGTCATTAACAAACATGTATGTGACTACCCCGATAACTACCAAAGCAACTAATGCGAGTATTGTTGTGTTTTTCATTTTTCTTTATAGCTCTTATGGTTTTTAATTCTTTTGTTTTTTACAGAAATCCCCCAAAAAACATTTAAATACGAGCTACAATTATTCTTTTATAGTCAAGTTAAAAAGAGATGAATAAACAAAAAGTAGTTTTATCCAAAACTTATGGATGGATTATATTAATCGCATTAGTTCTTTTAGATGCTTCTCTAGATATAATTTTCGCAGAAGGAAGAGGACTTGAAAGCCCAATATGGAAACCAATAGCGAGTTTGCTTGGAGTAAGCAATCCTCTTTTTTTAACTCCTCTTGTTTTGATACTCTTCTATCTTCTTGTTAAAAGCGGATCCTGGTTAACTAAAAAAGTGGATAAAGTTTATGTTAAAACTGAGGAATTGGTTCTGACCACATTAGTTATTGTCTATAGTATTTTTGACTTGTGGCTAATTTCAGTTTATTTCTTTAATTTTAATTTGATTAAGAATCACTATTATTTAATTCCTATTCTGATTATCGTTGGAATAGCTTATAGCTGGTGGGCGGAGAATAAGCTAAAAAAGAAGTAGGTCAGGGAGCACTTAACTGCCCATTTTTGCAGAGTTTAACCTTATCAAAATTAATAGCTCAACTTTTTTAGCCAATTTTTCTTATCGTCGATAAAAATTCCAAATTTAGCGGGGGAACCTTAACCTAAGGTTAATTATCTCGTGGGGGCGTATATCCTTAGGATCAAGTTAGCTACATAAACCGAATAACTAACGAGGTTTATGGTTCACTGCCCCACCACTTCTTTGAACCAAAAGGTTTAGTGCCTTGAAGAAGCGTTAAACTAAGATAAACATATAAATATGGAATGAATTAGTTTTTTATGGTTAAAGAAGATTTAACAATATTATTAATTGGAAGTGGAGCTAGAGAGCATACTATTTCTTGTGCATATGAAAAAAGTCCAAATGTTAGAAGAATAATTGTTGCACCAGGAAATGATTTTATAAGTTACAAAAGAAAAAAGGAAGTTATTGTGGATAAAAACTGTTCTTTAAAAAATCCTTCTTCATTATTAGAAATTGCTAAAAAATACAAACCAGATTTAGTTGATGTAGCACAAGATGATGCTTTAGCATTTGGAACAGTTGATATTTTAGAAAGAGAAGGATTTG
>CAYIOA010000025.1:0-12022 GCA_964364885.1 Candidatus Woesearchaeota archaeon | reverse complement strand
ATACGACCTTGCAGGAATACAAGTTGAATGATTTATAAAAATATGTCAACAAACTAATAGGTTAGAAAGGTTTATATAGCAAGTAAGATATAACTTACCATGGTGGAGATTGATACAACTAAAATAAGCTCAAAAGGACAGATAGTTATACCTAATAATATGCGTAAAGATTTTAAAGAGGGAGATACTTTATTGATTATTAAAGATAAAAACACTATTTTATTAAAAAAAGCAAATGATTTAGATGAACAGTTTAAAGAAGACCTTGAATTTGCGAAAAGAACTGAAGAAGCATATAAACGACATGAAAGAGGGGAATTCAAGACTTTATCTGCTGACAAGTTTCTTGAAGAACTTGAGAAATGGTAAATGTCAAGTTTGATGATAACTTTCAGAGAACTATTTCTAAAATAAAAGATCAAGAAATACAAAAAAGTATAAAAAACAAAATCAAGAAAATAATCGAAGATCCTAAGATTGGAAAACCAATGCGCAATGTAAGACGGGGAACAAGAGAAGTTTATATTAGTGGAGGAGCATTTAGGATTTCATATGCTTATTATAAAGAACAAGATATAATAGAATTTCTAGCCTTTTATCATAAAGATGAGCAGTAAAACAAGGGCTAATGTTTATTCGAATGCTTAAAGAAAATAGGAAAAGTGTCCACTATATCTTTTTAGTGATGTCAATAACCACCAGTCAGAGACCGGTGGCATGAAGATGCCACACTTCGTGTGGTTCTTGAGCACTGCCAGAATTCCACGAGAGACTTAAACCATTCGTCAACAGACGAGTGGAATTCTGGAGTTTAAAAAGTAGAAGAATAGTAGTTCACTCAAATGTCTAACATTAATATTTTATAACATCGTCTATTGTTTCTGCGATTATTTCTTCGGCTTCTCCTATTGGAAAGTTTACATCTGGATACCTCTTGAATATCTCTTTTTTTAATTTGTTTAAGGAAAGCGTTTTAATTTTTGATATGTCTTCTTGATTCCAATTAAATTCTTGAGCTTTGGTTATTGCAATATCCCTATACTCTATTATTTCATATTCTAGATAGCCGATAGATTCAGGCTTGTTAGTATGTTTTACTAATATTTTATGAATTGCAACATTTACAATAAGTTTAGTTAAACTTTCAATACTACTCTTTTTTCCCATAAATCTCCTTTTAATTGCTTATAAGTATCTTCTATAAGATTCTTTAAATAATATTTTGCTATTTTTCTATCCTGTCTAGATTCTTTATTTGTTTTTAACCTTTCTATTAGATTTTTTCCTATTTCCTCATTTAACGATTTATTTAGGGTTTCGTTATCTATAATTTTTTTAAGCAATAGCCTTATTAGGATGACGTTTCTTAATGCTTTATAGATTTCTAATCCATTTGGATTGTTTTCAATCAAATCACTCCAGTCAAGTTTTGTCTTTAGATCTATGTTGTATAACTCAATTTTATTCCTTAAGTTTAGTTTTCCATAGATTACTTTAGAATCTTTTAACTGATAAATTAATGACGGATTATGAGCATATTGTTTGTAAAAAGATGCTTTGTCTATTATCTGCAAGTCTAAATTTAAGTTCAATTTTTCTGCTAATTTTAATAACTTGTTAATTTTTTCATGCTTCTCCCAGGTTTTATTCCAAGTCTTTTTCTTTGTAATTACTAAAATATCTAGGTCATTATAACTTTGATAATTTGTTTGTATTGCAGAACCATAAAGAACTATTGCTTCAGTATCTTTCAAATTTTCTAATATCAGCTTTTTAATCTGTTTCTCTGTACCTGATTTTCTGGAATATTCTAATTTTTGTAAAATTGATTTGGCATTTATCTCGCTTATTGCTCTTAATTTTGGTCGTATAGATCTTGTCAAGATATTTGAGTCCAATCTAGATATTTTCTCGCCTTTCAGCTTTTTTTCTATGATTTGTTTCTCTCTTTTTGTCAGGATGTTTGATTTCTTCATGTAATCTAAATTAGGATTACATTATATTTAAATGTTTCCTGTAAGGGTTATTTTCCTAGAAAACACTATGTGGGAACTTTTGTTCTCGGGTTTTATAAATTTACGCCAACGAAGGAGACATAATTTGCCAGATTTTCGGAAGTTTTAATAGACGCACTTTTCAAGTCTTATAGAAATATTTATAAAGTAAGATATTCTTACTTACTCATGGAAATTGAACTAACAAGGGTGAGCAGTAAGGGACAGGTAGTTATACCTCAAAGAGTCAGAGAAAAGCTAAAGATAAAAGAGGGAGAAACTTTAGCTGTTTCTTCAGAGGGCGATATAGTCGTATTAAAAAAAATAAGTAATCCTTTAGAAGAAGATTTGGAAACTATAGAAGAAATTAAAGAAGCGTGGAAAGAAATTGAAGCCGGAAAGTATAAAAAATTATCAAGTGAAGAATTTTTGAAAGAAATTGAAAAATGGTAGAGGTAATCTACACTGAAAAATTTGAGAGAGAGTTTAAGAAAGCAGACGCCTCTATAAAAGAGAAAATTAAAAAACAGCTAAAGAAGATTATTGAAAACCCTGAAATAGGGAAACCCTTAAAGTATGATCTAAAGGGCGAAAGAACAATATACATTAGACCGTTTCGGATTATTTATTCTTTCTCTAATAACACGATTTATTTCTTAAGATTTGAGCATAGAAAAAACGTTTATGATTGATTTAGAGTAATGCATTGTAAATAAAGACTTTAAAGTGAAGACCTTATTAGAAAGGTGATTTATAATATAAATCATTAAAAAGAAACAAAATTCCTTATCATTATGAAAATTGCTGTTTGTGGAAGTATGACTTTTTCTCCAGAGATGATTAAAGTTGGAAAGGATTTGAGAGAAATAATCTCGATTTTAACAATGTTACAAACGATGATAATTCGACTAATTGCATAAAGATTAGCGAAGTTAAAAAACTCTGCAAATTAGGAGAAGTGCAAGTATCGGCAGGAGAAATTAAAGAAGGAGATTTCAACGTAAAATGAAAATTATTATTTATGCGATGACAGGGAAATCTGAAGAAGAAAGCACGAGTTTTATATTGATGAAGCTTGTGATTTGTTAGAAAAGATAATGTATTTTGTCGATGAAAAACTGAATCTAGAATGGACCGACGTAAAAGGAATGGCTAAAGGAACTATGGCTGTTTTCGAATCTTATGTTAAGGAGAAAAAACGAGAACCATAAAATTAAAGAACATATAAAAACTCTATTTTAGAGGAAATATTATGGAATTTATCAGATCATTTAAGGAAATTGGAAAAGAAGATGTAGCGATAGCAGGCGGAAAAGGTGCATCTTTAGGAGAAATGACAAAAGCAGGAATTCCTGTTCCAGAAGGATATGTTGTTTTATCTAATGCCTTTGAACAATTCATAAAAAAAACTGATTTAAATGTAGAAATAGATGCAATTTTAGATACGGTTAAGCATGAAGAAGTTCACACAGTAGAAGAAGCATCTGAAAAAATACAATCACTAATTGTAAATTCAGAAATGCCAAAAAACACAAAAAAAGAAATCTTAAACTCTTTTGATAAGTTAGAAGCTGATTTTGTTGCAGTAAGAAGTTCTGCGACTTCCGAAGATAGTGCAACTGCGGCTTGGGCTGGGCAGTTAGATTCTTATTTGAACACAACAAAAAAAGAGTTGTTAGAAAATGTTAAAAGGTGCTGGGCGTCATTATTTACTCCTAGGGCTATATTTTATAGATTTGAGAAAAAACTTCATGGAACAGCTATTTCTGTGGCTGTTGTTGTTCAAAAAATGGTGAATAGTGAAGAATCTGGAATTGCCTTCTCGGTTCATCCTGTTACACAAGATTACAATCAATTAATTATAGAGGCTGGCTTTGGTTTGGGAGAAGCAATAGTTCAAGGTTCAATAACCCCAGATTCTTATGTTATAGATAAACAAGATTGGCATATTATTGATATTAATGTAAATGAGCAGAATAAAGGATTATTTATAGCTAAAAATGGCGGAAATGAGTGGAGAGATTTAGGAGAAAAAGGAAAAGAGCAAGTTTTGAACGAAAAGGAAATTATTGAACTGTCTAAATTAATTGTGAAAATTGAAAAACATTATGGTTTTCCATGCGATATTGAATGGGCTAAGGAAAAAGGCAAGTTTTACATTGTGCAGAGTAGGCCGATTACGACTTTAACAGACCAACCTAAAACCCACATCTCTAGAAAAAGAACTCTTGTTAATATCTTCTCAAGAGAAAAAAGCCTTGTTTATTTTGAGATGTGGGATGAAAGTGACAGAAAGGGAATGGAAATTATTGGTGAAGAAATAAAAAATAACTTGTTTATCGTTCCTCCACTAGGTCAAAAAGGCTCTGTTTGGTATGAGCAAGAGGAGTTAACCTTACTTAAGGACAAAGTAATTACCAAATTAAGTGAACATAAAAATAATGAATCGTGGAAAGTAATTAAAAGACTAGCTGAAAAAAGCTGGAAGTTTATAGAACCCTATGCAAAAGACGAAAAGAGGATAAATAACGTTATAGAACTTAAAACATATTACGATAATTTAGTTGATTTTTGGGTATGTTTAAACTCTATTTTATATGAAGTATTAGACTCTCCAAAACTGGATAAAGAGATTAAAAGATATCTCACAGAGTTTAGAGATAAAACCGAAAAATACACAGAAAAGATGAGTGCTGTCCTCTCTGAATATATAGAACAGCAAGATAAACTTAAAAGAATTTCTAATTTTGTAACAATTGAAGAAGCGATTGATGTTTTAAATAATAAAATAAAAAAAATAGATTTAGAAAAATTGAAAGAGAGGGTAGATGGTTGTTTTATGTTAAACCAGATTGTGCATCCTTATGAAAGAATTGAAGAAATTATTATGGAACATGAATTATCTTTTGAAAAAATTAAAAGTAATGCTGAAGAAATTCGTGGAGATTCTGCCTTTGGGGGAATAGTTAGAGGAATTGCAAAAATAGTTGATGGATTTAAAGATTTAGAGAAAATTACATCTGAAGATATTTTAGTTACACAAATGACAAATCCAAAATATCTATCTGCTATAAAAATAGCACTTGGGGTCGTAACTGACCAAGGTGGAACGCTATGTCATGCAGCGATTACAGCCAGAGAATTAAAGAAACCATGTGTAATAGCAACTAAGATAGCTACTAAGGTCTTAAAGGATGGAGATTTAATAGAATTAGATGCAAACAAAGGAGTTGTAAGAATCATAGAAAAAACAAAAGAAAGAAGAATATCATAGAACCGTTTCTTATGCTCTGTCGAGAATATTTAGGAAGTCATTAAGAAATATGGACATAAAGCAGGAAATTAATGGTGGAATAAAAATTATTGATACGTTATTTACAAACTCAGCGAAAGAGGGATTCTTTCTTAATCTTAAGAATCAAATTGAATGCACTATCCAATTATCGAGGCTAAGAACCTTACAAACGAACCAAATAATCCCGAATTCGACCAACTACATGGAAGAATGAATAAGTATCGTGGCAAGTTTGGTATTTTGGTTTGTAGAAAGGTGCAGAACAAGGATAGAGCAATAGAAATTTGTAAAACTTATCTGCCAGACAGGTATGTAATCTATTTAACAGATGAAGACATCTTTGAAATGCTTGAACTGTCTAGAGAAGATAAGATAGATGAAATTGATGACCTAATGGATAATAGACTAAAGAAAGTTATTTTCTAGAGCTCAAAAACACTATGTGGGAACTTTTGTTGTCAGATATTATAAATATAGCGTACAGAAGTGTCCACTATATTTTATTGGTGATTTAGAACTCGTATGATATAATAAAAATATGTTGAAATCATTTCAATCTCTCAAATTCCATAAAGTTCATTGTTTTCTTAAATCCTAAATTTTCAAAAATAGATAAGTTTCTATCAGCAGTTAATAATACCATAGATTTAGATTTGCTTTTCCAGTCTTTAACAGCTATTTGAACGAGCTTCTTTGCTATCTTATTTCTACGAAACTCTCTGAGAACATATATATCATTAATCCATGTACTTTTTCGTTCCTTGTTGAATTCTAAACCAAGAAAACCAACTAAATTATCTTTCTCAAAAGCAACGTAAATAGAATTATTTTTGTTTCGAATAAATTTCCTATAGAAAGAAGCATTCTGAGGAATCCACCAACCAGTGTCTTTCTTAGCTGTCAGATTAATCTTTACCAGCTCCTTAATATCCTTTTTATTACCTCTTCTTATAATCATAAATTATCAAAAACTCTTGATGTTATAAAACTTATCATAAGAAATGTAACAAGAATTATGATAAAAAGTGTTACACAACTTATAAATAAGGTGCCCATTTTCATCCATCACCCCGCGAAATCAATTCCCTAAACTCTTTAGCTCTCTTCCCAAGAATCTCTTTAAGTTCCTCCTCCGAAGCATTAAAAATATCTCTCAAACTGCCGAATTTCTCAATTAACTTTTTGGCTTTGGCAGGTCCAACATGCGGAAAACCCTCTAAAATAAACTGCATTTGTTCTTTTCTTGACATAAGAATCTTGCTCGCCCTGATTCCTGCTTCAGCTTTCTCTTTCCGCCGCGCAAGAACATCAATATATTTTGCGCTGTCCTCTGCGTTATGCGTAAAAATAATCGGAACATTATACTCCAGCGCCACTGACAGCAAAAACCCCCTGAAGGCATTCTCATGAATCCCTCCTGAATACATTTCCTCGTCCAAAACTCCCTCAAGAATCAAAAGATGTTTTTCATACTGCTTCAACTCCAACAATTGCGATATAATCCTCTTATCAACGATAGAACTCTTAAAGTCAGAAATTGTTTTCCTCTCAATTACAACCCCATTCACAATGTAATCTCCAATAGGAAGCTGTTTAAATTCAACTTTAATCCCTCTTTTCATCAGCTCTGACGCAACTAATGAATTTTTCTCCCGAAAATCAACAATTACTTTAATCTCTTCCTTCTCTTTTTCCTTTTTCCCGGAAAATATATCAAAAAACGGCATAAACCTCCAAGCAGAATAAGTTATTATAATCTTCGCTATTGGAAAAGAACTTATAGGCACATGTAAACAAAACTTTAAATATAGTTATAACATTGTTATAACATGATAATTGAAAAAACAATTGTAAAAATAGGAAATTCTGCAGGAGTTATCCTGCCGAGAGAATGGCTGAATGGAAAAGCGAGAGTTCAATTAGTAAAAAAGCCAATCAATATAAAAAAAGAAGTATTAGAAATATTAGAGCCCTACTTCGAGGATATAATTGGCATTTATCTAGTCGGAAGTTATGCACGCGGAGAAGAAACAGAAAAAAGTGATATAGACCTCCTAGTAATCACCTATCAAACAACAAAAACGCTTACAAAGAGGAAGTATAATATCATGATGCTCTCTCAGAAAAATATAGAAAATTCCTTAAAAAATAATGCTGTTATTTTTCTCCCGATGATAAAAGAAGCAAAGCCTTTGATAAATAAATATCTAATTGAATTATATAAAAATACTCCTTTAACAAAGAAAAACTTAGAAGGGTATATAAAAATAGCAAACTCCTCCTTGAAGATTAATAAAAAATTTATAGAGTCAGCTAAAAAAACCAGCTCTCCTGTCAGCGATGCAGTAGCTTATTCTTTGATTTTAAATTTAAGAAGTGTTTATTTTGTTGATTGTATAAAAGATAATACTAAATGGAGCAATAAAGAGCTTTTTAATTTAATAAAAAGAATTTCCGGCTCTTTAAACGCATATGAAGGCTATCTAAGAATAAAGGAAAACAAAAATATGCAAGAAAATCTTCCTAACGAAGAAGCTCTAAAAATTTACTCTTACTTGGACAGAAAAATAAAAGAGCATGAAAAATGGCTAAAAGCAAAAAAAGAATAGAAAAATCAATAGATAGTTTTGATAGACTGATTGAAGAGCACAAAAAAAAGATTGAAGAATACACAGAAAATAAAGAATATTTGCCGGATTATTGGAAAAAACAAATTGAAGGTTTTGAGAAGGCTAAAGAAAAAGAGAGAAGAAAGCTTGAAAGATAAACAACAAAGTTATTCGCGTTTCTAAAGCAGAGTTTCAATCGTTATTTTAACAATCAATAATACATTTAAACCCTCTTTCATACCAAAAAAGATGGATTATCAGCAATATGCAGAACAATTCAAGGATATAGGAGAAAAAATAAAAGAATCAAGAGAAAAAGCCAATATCCTGGAGCATCAGGCAAAAAAAGCAAAAACCGAATTTGAAAGCTTTTCTCTAATGAGTCATATCATTAAAGAATTAGACCTCGCGTGTGATAACGATCCAGGAAAGCACGGACCAGCATACTTCTTCGTTTCTGCGATAGGAAAAAGAGACATATCTCACTCTGAAAATCCTTCATTGCAAGAACCCTGTCCCTCATGTAATACTCAATATCCAGTGATTATGAGCTACGATCAAACCTGCGACTCTCCGGACGGAGACACCTGGACAAAAGAAGCATTCTTAATGTGTCCTAAAGACGGCATTTCTCCTATAGCAATATTCCACAGAGAACATAGATTTTTATAAACTCCAAAACAATCATCCCGCGCTCTTAAAATCCTCAAGCGTCTTCGGCCTTTTCTTTATCTCGTCCCTGACTAATTCAATAGTCTTATACATCTTGCGCTCGCGCGCAGAAGAAGCATAATGATGTATAACATCTCTTGTATCCTTCGTAACCAAAATTATTAATTTCCCCGGAGCCAAACGGGCAGTCCTTCCAGCCCTCTGAATTTTTCTTATAGCAGAAGGAATCGGCTCATAAAAAATAACAGCACTCACTTCAGCAATATCCAAACCCTCCTCCCCGATAGAAGTTGCAACAATGCAGTTAATCTCTCCTGAATTTAGCTTGTCAATAACCTCTTTTTGCTCTTTCTGCGACAATCCAGTATTATTTTTTTTTGCCTGCCCAAAAAAAGTCAATGCTCTCACACCATCAACTTTATTCAACCTATTAACAATATTCAACGCACTCTCCCTAAACTGCGTAAACACGATAATCTTTGAATCCTGCTTATCTCTGAACTGCTCTTCAACAATAACAGCGCACTCCTCAATTTTAGGATGCTCAATTTTCTTAGCCAATAATTGCGCAATAGAAATTATTGCAGCATTAAATTCATTTATCTTTACTAAATTCTGAACAGCCCTTGACTTCTTGTCCTTTGCCTGCTGTATTAATCCATCCATATAATTTTTCAATCCCAAAAGCGTTTGTGTTTCAAGCAATTCCAACGCATGGGAAATCTTAATCGCCTGTGCAGTCAAAGACATTCCATTCATTGCATTAAAATCCCTTGAATTCGTGTATCTCATAGCCAAACTATTCTGCAGTTTCAATAAAGTTATTTTATTAGCCGCCCCAAACAGCAGATTTCTTGACCTTAACTCATCAACTTTAGAGTCAAATATTCTCTTTAAAAGAACTCTAATCTCAACAAATTCCTGGGGAAACGGAACCTCAACTTTCTGAAACTCTCTAGATTGCAGATATTTTTTAACATCCTCAGACTCCCGAGTCCTGACTTCTATCTCAGAAACATCTAAATGTTTACAAATCTGCCTGACTATCTCAGCATCGCTTCCAGGCGAAGCAGTTAATCCAAGAATTCTCTGATTCTTCGCCTGCCTCTTATAAAAATCAACAACATGAGTGTAATCATAGTTCTTTAAGCACCTGTGCGCCTCATCAACCACAAGCAGTGAAACATCCTCCATCTTATACAATCCAGCCCTTAAATCATTCGCAATGCACTGAGGAGTTGAAAAAACAATCTCAGCTTTATCAAAAATATCAACTCTCTTTTTCGCAGGAACACTGCCTGTAAAGAGCTCCATTTCAGCAAACAGCTCCGGAAGATTCTTTTTAAAAGTATTAATGTGCTGCTCAGCAAGAGGTCTTGTAGGAGCAACCATCAAAATCTTGCTTCCAGGATATTTCTTAATTCTTTCAACAGCCAGCATCAAAGAAATCAATGTCTTTCCTAATCCAGTCGGCAATACAACTAAAGTATTATTATCCTTGGCAGTTTCAAATATTTTCTGCTGATATTCCCTCGGCGTTATATTTATCATGCAGTTAAATAAAGCTCATAGATTAAAAACTATCGCTCGCTATTCAACAAGAATCTTCTTGCAGATTTTATCAATGCATCTCGCTTTGTAAGGAGACGGAGCAAGACTATTCGGACACATTGGGCATACATCTCTCTCCGTGCACTTTATTCTTGCCGCGGGATTAACAAAATCATTCGAAACAGCAATCCATTTTTCCTCAGAATAATTTGTAGTGGAACAATACCCATAACAGCAAGAAATAGGCCTTCCAATAATCTCTGTATCATAAAATCCTTGTGTTTTACTGCGGACTAAAGTCCGCAGTCTGTTTGGATTTTTGGATGCTCAAGATTGCATTCCTCCATGCACTAAAGTGCATGGTTTTCTGCATTAGCAATCTTGACATCATAAAAGTAACAATCCGCATCAATTAAACAGCCCAAATCCACTCGCACACCATTAATAATAGAATAATTGCTAGCACCAGTATAAGATCTATTTAACAATTCAGACTCAATACTCGAATCATCAATCTCACTTGCTTCAAAAAAATCCCGGAATACATAGCCAAGAATAAAAGCAAGTAATAGAAATGCCAAAAAAATAATTGTCTTAAATTTCATTATCAATCAAGAAAAAACAAGTTTAAATATTTTCTTAAACCAAAATCAAAAATCCGGCAAAAGCAAATAAAGCAGAAACTAAGGCAAGCACGCTCCACATTATCCTGCTCCCGAAAAATATCTGCGTGCCGTCTAAATTAGAAATAGGAATCATGTTTGAAAGCGCGTAATACGCGGCCATCTTAGCCAAATACTCAAAATCAAGCGAATATCCTAAAACAGACAAAATAAGCACAGCAATTATCCCGCAAGAGCCTATCAATCCATTATGCCAGTCAGTCACCTCAGTAAAGCTGTAAAATCCAAATCTTTTTGCAGCCCTGTGTTTTAACGCGCGGCTCTCATATGTAAGAACACCAGTAAACTTCAAAATCCCTGCGCTAAGTACAGATAAAAACAAAGGAGCAATCAACCCAAACGGCACTTCCTCTTTGAAGTGATCTTTAGGTCTTAAGCCATATTGATAAACATGCCAAATCCTATGCTCAACATTAGAATCCAAAAGATAAGCCACAATCTTCTTGGAAAATACATGAACACCAATAATAATAAAAGAAAAAATAAACACCCAAAAAACAACACCCAAATTTCCCTTTATAACAAAAAACAACGAGCTTACAACAAACAAAACCAGGACTCCCGCAAGTATATGGGCGAATTCTCTTCTTTCCATCTAATTTCTGGGAATAACTCTTATATAAACATTATGGATGAGCTTGTTTAAAGAGGATAATTAACACCTAAATTATTATAAAGTTTTGCAGACGGTTTATTGCATGTCTTTAGAAAATATACAAAGAGATGTGGACGGGTGGACTGAACAATTTACTCCCCAATATTGGCACCCTCTTGAAATGCAGGCAAGATTAACTGAAGAAATTGGAGAGGTTGCTAGAGAATTAAACCATATGTATGGAACAAAAAAGAAAAAGTCCAGTGAAGACACAAAAAGTTTAGGGCAGGAATTATCAGACGTTATATTTACTATTTGTTGTATCGCCAACGCCCATAAAATTAACTTAGAAGAAGAATGGAATAGAATGATGCAGGAGAAACAATATGGCTGAGATAATCAAAGATATAAAAGAAAGTCCTAAATTAAGACAAAGAACTCCAAATAAATCATCTTATTGCTCTCCAAAAGTCAATATATGGCTACAGACTTTAGTAATTCCCCAATTTTGTCTGTAGCTATATTCGGGGGAACAAAATAGCCATGTGGAATTATTTTGGTCTCCCGCTATACCTCATGTAAAGGAGCTCTTATTGTGCCTTTTCCCTGATAAAGAATATAAT
>CAYIOA010000024.1:0-12100 GCA_964364885.1 Candidatus Woesearchaeota archaeon | reverse complement strand
TTTGAAATTTATTATTATCAAAAAATCTTTGTGTTTTACTGCGGACTGAAGTCCGTAGTTTGTTTGGATTTTTGGATGTCCAAAATTCTCTACGCACTGAAGTGCGTGGTTTGTCAAGAATCTTGGCATCATGCAAATATTATCCTCCTTATTTTTTTTGATAATTCTATAGGGCGAGGATTCTGCCAGATATTTCTGCCGATTGCCATTCCGCAAGCTTCTGCTTTCATTATTATTCTTGCGCTTTCTAGAAGTGTTTTTTCATTTGTTCTTAATCCTCCGGCAACAACGACTTTTGTTTTTCCTGCTGCTTTTACAGCCCATTGCAAATCTTTAAAGTTGTTATTCCAGTGCAATTTAACAATGTCTGCGCCTATTTCCAGGCCGACACGCGCTGCGTAAGCCATTAATTCTTTTTCTGTCTTGTTCTCGACAGATTTTCCTCGGGGATATATCCATGCAATTATAGGAATTCCTTTTTTATGAGCTTCTCTTTCAATTTTCTCAAATTCTTTCAGCATAATTGGTTCGTGCTCACTTCCTATATAAATTGTGTATCCTAGTGCGGCAGCGCCTAACTTAAGAGCTTCTTCAACAGAGCATAACTGCCTTGAAATCGGTTCGCCCTTGTAGAGATTTGTCTTACCGTTTAGTTTTATAATCAATGGGATTCTGCTTTTTTTTATCTCACTTTGATATTTTTCAGCAATTCCTTTTTGGAAAATGAGTGCATTGTATCCTGCTTTTTTTGCTATTTCTATAATATATTTCGGGTCTATGTTTTTATCGTTAAAATCTATTGGGCCGTGCTCCATTCCTTGATCATAGGCAAGATAAAACGCCTTTCCTCTTTTTAGAATTTTTTCCAGCTTAACTCTCATTTTATTTTTTAGAAAACGCGAGTTTATATATATCTTTTGCTTGTTAGTTCAATGGGGAAAATAAAGAAAATAAAAGAGCTGGAACCTAGAATAAAGATTGTGAGAGAGGTTATTCGGGAGAAAGATTCCAGGGAGATCTCGAGAGAGTCGCGCTCTTCCAAATTTGAGAATTCTTCGGAAGAGGTTGTTAGCAGAGATTCTTCTGGGAGAGCTCGTGTTCTTGAAGGAGTAAAAGATAATTTTGGAAGTGCCCCCGGCGGTGCGCGAGAAAGAGTTTCTTCGAGAAATGAGAGTTCGTCCAGGTTTTATGAAACTGGCAAGGCAGATACTTCTGAAAGGAAGTATTCAAGCGGAGCGAGCATGCCTGCTAATCTATTAGGTCAACGAAGGAGAAATGTTAGTTTGAGCGATAATAGCAATCTTCATGCTGACAGGAATTCTCGCTCGATAAATGAGGTAGACACTTCAAGATTTCGCGAGAATGTTATGGACGAAGAATCAAGAAAATACAATTATTCAGAGAAGCGCTCGGAAGACTTGCATGTAAAGAGAAGAAGGGATCTTTTTTAGTACACGTGAGAAATCTCCAGCTTTTAAGCTGGAATTAGTCTTGCCGATTTCTCCCGGTCCTCACCAAACCACGGCAAACTCTCCCTTTTAAGGTGGAGTACAAACCCGAAGGGTTTGGTGATCAACATAAGGTTTAAATAAATTGCTCTATTATTTTAGTAATGGTTAAAAAAGAGAGCTATGGAAATTCAGCTAATTTTTATGCAGGAGCGGATTATGGCTTTGATTCTAGTTATGGAAAAGAATTTTCTTTGAATATGGACGCGGGATATAATTTTCCTGCTTCGCAGTTTGCTTTAACTACTGACCCCAGGTCAGCAAACCAACTGCTTGAAACCTCTAAGAAATTGAGTACTGGAGCGAAGGTAATTGAGATTACGGGCATTCAGATGAATATTCTGGATTCTATTCCCAAACAGCATTTTAAAGAAATTAATAGACTGAAGAAATTGACTGGGGTTGACATGACTTTTCATGGACCTTTAATTGAGCCAACTGGTATTGGACAGGGAGGGTGGGATCCAACACAGAGAGAATTTGCCGAGAGACAAATATCCAGTGCTGTTGAAAGGGCGCATGATTTGGATCCAGATGGAAATATTGTTATAACTTTTCATTCCAGCAACGGACTTCCTGAACCTAGGACAAAAGTTAAAACTGAAGACGGAAAAGAAATCAGCACTAGCCTTGCTGTTGTTGACGAGAGAACAGGCAGGTTTGGGGCATTACCAAGACCAACAAAAAATTATCTGACTGGAGAGGAGCCTAGTCCTGATAAAGAGCTTGAAAGGCTTAATACACAAAATTGGTCTACAGAACTTAGCAATGTCAATATAAGTGCGAGCCGGGGAAGAGAAGCATTTAGGTATCTTAATCAGCTAAAGGATGAAGCTGAAAACGATGAATCGCTAAAGGGACTTAGTGTAGAATCTATTTATAATATTGCAAATAGTGATAAAGGAAAGGAATTTCTTGATAGTCTAGAACCAGGAGCGCAAAAAATTGCAGAGAGATTGATTAATAATCTAAGTCATGCAGATATTTATGCCCGTGATTCTTATCGTGGATTTCAGGAATTGTTTAATCAGGCTTATGAAGCTGCCGAAAAAGTTGGGAATGATATAGACAAGGGAAAACTTGAGAAATTGAGAGAGGAGATTCTGCCTAGTATTGAAAATTATAAAGAAGACCGCTCTAAAATTGTGGCTCTTTCAGAGGCAGTTACAAAAGGTATTCGTGTTTTAGATTCTATTAAACCTCCTCAGATTTTTCAGCCTCTTGAAAAGTTTGCAATAGATAAGGCTTCAGAGACATTTGCCAATACTGCGTTTAATGCTTATAAGAAGTTTGGCGATACCTCTCCAATAATAAGTATAGAGAACCCTCCTGCTGGGAGCGGATTGAGCAGGGCGGAGGATTTGCGCGAGCTTATAAAAGCTTCAAGAGAAAAATTTGCTAGAAGATTAGTTGAGAAGCAGGGATTTTCTGAAGGAGAAGCAGAGAAACAGGCAGAGAAATTGATAGGAGCTACCTGGGATGTAGGACATATTAATATGATAAGGAAGTTTGGGTATGATGAGTCAGATGTTATTGCAGAGTCTAAAAAAATTGCTCCTTTTGTGAAGCATGTTCATTTATCTGATAATTTTGGATTGGAGCATACTGAATTGCCGATGGGAATGGGCAATGTGCCGACAAAGAAAATACTTGAACTGGATGAGCAGTTTAGAAAAGCAAAAAAAGTAATTGAGACAGGCGGACCATGGTTTCAGTTTTTCCAGAAATCTCCTTTAATGGAGACATTCAGGGCTTTTGGCTCTCCTCTCTATGCTATGAAAATGGGGCCTTATTGGAATCAAGCTGCTAATGCTACAGGAGGATATTTTGCTGGTTATGGACAGACATTGCCGGAGCAGCATTTTAATATTTATGGAGCTGGATTCTCTAATTTACCGCCTGAACTGGGAGGACAGATGGGTGGAAGAGCGAGAATGGGCGGAGCGCCTATTGAATAATTAGGATGCTTGAGGGTTTTCTCTGCTTCCAAGAGCATAAAGAATTCTTCTGACATTCTTAACCAGCTTATCATTTTTACTTTCAGCAACTTCTATAACTGATTCTCTTATTGCTTTGTATATGTCTCCGTTTTCATCTTTGATTTCATTATAGGTTTGCTCAGCTTCTGCTAATCTTGCGTCTATTCCTTTTATTATGTAATTTCTCTGTTTTTCTTCTGCTTTTTCATTTGAAACATTAAGTCCTGCTTTTACTGCCTGCTCAGAGAGTTTTCCTGCTGTTTCCTGCAATTGAATATCTCTGTATCCAAGTTTTTCCTGTCTTTCTGCTTCTTTCTTTCTAGCTGTTTCGTAAGCTTCTCTTGCCTCAGCTTCAATTCCTGCTTCAAGGTATTTCTTCATTTCCTGCGCTTCTTCTTCACGAATTCCCTCTTTATTTTCGAATCTCTCTTTGAGACTCTTGTTTTTTACAACTTCGCTGTAAGCAGAAAGAACTTTACGATTAGAGCCTTTAATAGAATTAACAAAATCTTCTATGCCGAGTAATGATTCAAGAGTTTCATTTGAAGCTTCATTAATTATTTCCTTATTTTCCTTATCAAAATAATGAGTTGCGTCATTGGCACGTTTTTGGTATTCTTCTTTAACGTAATTTTCAGCAACGTCATATCTTACTTCTTCTTTTGTTCTGTTTCTGTCTATTCTGCCGGCCTCAATACCGAGATTATAACCTATTTCTAAAACTTTATCTCTGCCTGGTCCAAATCTTCCAGGCCTCTCGCTATTCACATCAGTTAAGATTTCCTCTAGGTCTACTTCTCTCTTTGTTAATTCGACAAATTCTTTGAATTTGTTTGATGTTTCATCTGTCATAATTCCAGATATTTTTAGGGTATTTAAATCTTTCTATTGTAGGTACTTAGTAGTAGTAACTAATATTTTTATAGTCCTTTTAGTTACTGATACAGAGGGGTTATGGATAAGAGATTTCTTGGTGTTGGGGTGGTTGTTTTAGGTGTTTTGGCTCTATTATTTGGCTATACTTTTAGCATTCGCAATGATGGAGTTTCTGTTTTAACTGGGCAGGTTATAAACAAGAATTCACATGGTTTCTATACACTTATAACAAATACAACTCATGAATACTCGTGGGATTCTTATGGGTGCGGGAGCGGGGCTTATGAGCATGATTGTGTTGATGAGGTTAGTTCTCCTAATACATTAGATGGTCTTAATGCAGTTGTTAGAATGAGTGCAGTTAATAAGAATTACATTTACAGCACGAGCAGTGCGAGAGATGAAGTTTTTTCTGTTAGGGCGGGCGAGAGTATAAAGGATGCCAATGGAAGAAGTTCAGGAGTAGGAGAATATTATAATATTTACATTCATAACATATCAATAAATTATACTGCTCAGCAAGCTGGAAGCATAAAAAATATAATACAACCTTTTCTTCTTTTTGATGATTATGGAAAATATGACGGAGTAGAAAAAAGCGGGCCTGAGATTGTGCTAAGCAATGGATGGAGGTCTTATGCTGTTGAGTATGAAAAGAATCCATTTACAGGGCAACCTTGGACATTTTCAGATTTGACAAAGCTGCGGCTTGGGTTGAGTGTTCCGGATAAATTTAACGGCGGTGGCAAAGTCTCTCAGGTATTTGTTGATGTTAGATATTGTCCTATTGGAGAGACTACTCAACAGTGCTTCAGCAGATTTAAGGGTATTTAATTTTTAAATCTGGATAAGCGAAAGTTTAAAAATAATATTTGTTATAATATAATGATTTTGAGAGGTGAAAATGAGCAAGAGTAAGGTTGTTGCAAAGAGGGTTTCTGCCAGCGGGAATGTTAAAAAGAATTCTGTTGTTAATCGCAGTATAAGAAGTAACAAAGATATTGCAATGGATTTTGCCTCTAGAGTGCAAAAGAAATTTGACAGAATTGTGAAGGCATCTATTTTATTCGGCTCGCAGACTCAGGGACTAAACAGTGCGACTAGCGGCTCTGATATTGATATTATCTTAATTATTGATGACGCGTCTATAGACTGGGATTTGGAATTAGTTTCTTGGTATAGGGAGGAGCTTGGCAAGCTGATATCTGGCCAGAATTATTCCAAAGAACTTCACATTAATACTGTTAAGCTTACTACATGGTGGAACGACTTGCTTCATGGAGATCCTGTTGTGATAAATATCCTGAGATATGGCGAGGCGCTTATTGATTATGGTGGATTTTTCAATCCGTTAAAGGCTTTATTGCTGCAGGGGAAAATTCGTTCGACGACAGAGGCAGTTTATGCTGCTTTGCAGAGAGCGCCCTGGCATATTGCCAGAAGCAAAGCTTCTGAGATGGGCGCTATTGAAGGAGTTTACTGGGCAATGGTTGATTCTGCTCAAGCAGCATTAATGATGGCTGGAAAAATGCCTCCAAGCCCGGAATATATTCCTCAATTATTAAGAGAGACATTTGTTGATCATGGCATGCTAAAAATGAGCTTTGTTCATTCTTTGCAGGAGATTTATAATCTTCATAAGGGAATATCGCACAGAGAGATAAGTGATATTAAGGGACAGAAGATTGATGAATGGCAGACTGATGCTGAGAAATTTTTGAGTGAGATGACGAGGATTATTGATTTATTGATAGGGAAAAAGTGAATCAGTCATCCATAATTATAAAAACCTTGTTTGTGTGAGAAGTAAATGGATCTTAATGAATTAAAGGAAACTTACGGGCAGTTTGAGAAAAAATACAGACTGCCTAGTTTTGGCAAGGCCAATGAGAATTTTGAGATAGAGAAGCTGGACAGAGACAGCGATGCATTTTTGAGGGCAGTTAGGAAGGTTATGATTGATAAGGTTGTTAATTCTTTTGGATTTGTAGAAATGCTTATGAATCCGATTAATGCGCCTAGAATGTATTTTTCTTACATACATTCTATGGGATTGGAAGACAAAAAAAGACTTGATTTTATTTATACCAAACTTGCGGAGCTTAGTCTTGCTTCGCTTGAACTTGAAATTGATTACAGCGAAAAAGGAGAGGCGGAATTAATAAAAAATATTTGCTCTACATGGGATGAAATAAAGCCGGTGTTCAGAGAGATATTGAAGAATATCAAAAAACCTGACTTAAATTTGGTTAAAAAAGAAAGAAATTATTTTGGCTAGCCAGACAGACTGGCAATTTTAAAAATTTCCTCTAAAGAAATTTCTATTACAGAAATTGGCATTTTAATGTTCCATGCTCTTAGCGTTTCAGGAGCGACTTCTCCGATATAGCCAATTTCATTATTTTTGATCATGATTTTTGCGTTTCTGCCGTTAATAAGATTTGGGTGGAGAGATTCTTTTATTGAATAATCAAAATAGAACAATTCTGCTATGTAATCTAAGATTTGCTTTGCTTCTGTAAAATTCGAGGGCGATAAAGCTATTATTAAGCTTTCATTTTCTCTTATTTTATTTTTTGACAGCGAGAATGTTGTTCCTATTTCGAATATTTTTTGGGGATATTCGTGGTCTTTGTTTTCTGATAGAATTCTAAGAGCAGGAATAAGAAGATTCAGCCTTAGAATTTTATATTCTGTCTTTGAGTTTTCTACCTCTATTTTTTCTTTTATCCTCATTATCTGAGCTTCGCGCTCCTTTATTAAATGATAGGAAGATATCTCTATTAATCCAAGCCCAACAAGAACGTCTGACAGTTTTTCTTTTATTTTTTCTTCGTGCTGTTCTTCCGAGGATGTATAAATATTTGGTATTTCTGGAATAAATTTATTATAGCCATAAGCTATTGCAATATCTTCTATAATATCTACTTCATGCAAAATATCTGTTCTCCATGCAGGTATCTGGGCTGTTTTGTTTTTGTAATCAATACCCATCTTTTTCAGCAATCTTTCTACTTCAGATTCTTTTAGGCTGATTCCAAGAAGTTTATTTATATTTTCCAGAGAAATTTTTATTTTCTCACTTGTGAGATTTGGCGTTATTTCTCTGTTTCTTTTTTCGTAAACTAGCTCCATTGAATAAATTTTTCCACCTATGTCAGCCAGTGTTGTTACAATCAAATTTAGTGTTTTATTTACAACTTCTTTATTAAAACCAGAACATTCTATAAAAACCTCTTTTGTTGATTCGTTTATTTTTCCTGTTTCATTGCTATTGATTATTGGGGGCATTGACAAAATATTCATTTTTGAATCAATAAATACAGGAAATTTTTTGTAACCTTCCAGAAGATGAGAGTACGCTCTTCCAGCTGGATGCTTTTGCAGTATTTGGAGAGCATTCATCTCTTTTTCAGATTCTAGAGGAATGAATTTTATGTCTTGCGGGGAAAGCGCCTTATATGTTATCGGAAGAGCAATTTTCTCTAAAGGATAAATGCCTATTGCAACTTTTTTTCTGTTTCTTCCAATGGTGGCATGCAATTTCTCCTGGATGTTTATTATTTCTTTTATTTTTTCATTGTCTAGACTTAGGTTCTTCATAATTGCGCACGATGTAAACGGGCGGACTTCTTTTACAGACTGGTCTATCATTACCAAGTAATTTTTTTCAGGTTTGCTGACAGAATATTTTTTTAAGCTTTCGTCTTTTCCGAGAAAAGCCTTAAAGCTTCTTATAAAACCGTGCATACTCAGCAGATCCGGGCGATTTGGGTATATTTCAATTTCAATTTCTTCGTTGTTTAGAGATTGAAGAGGCGTTCCAAAGAGGCTTATTTTTTCTTCTACTTCTTTTGTTATTTTTATATGTTTTTCGAATTCTTTTCTCTGGAATTTTACGCTGGCCATTTTAAATTTTTATTTTTCTTAGTTTATTTATATCATTTTCATACATCTCTCGCAGGTCTTTTATTTGGTAGTGATCCATGAGCATTCTGTCGAATCCGGGACCCCATGCGAGAACTGGGATGTTTTCTCCCAGAAGAGGTATTACAACCTCTGGACGGAATATACCTGCTCCCCCTAATTCGAGCCAGATATTCTTTTCCGGGTGCCATACAGAAACTTCCAGACTTGGCTCTGTATACGGGAAGTAACTTGGAGTGAATCTTATCTTTTCAAAACCCATCTTTCTGAAAAATTCCTTTAAGCAGCCAAGTAAATGCATGAAATTCGCGTTTTTATCTATAATTATCCCTTCAGACTGGTTAAACTCAAAACCGTGAGACCAATCAAGTGTTTCATTTCTGAAGCATTTTCCGATTGCAAAAAATTTTGCAGGCAGTTCATTCTTTTTTATTGTAGATAATTTCTTTGCTGATAGACAAGTTGTGTGCGTTCGTAAAACAATTTTTCTTGCTTCTTTTTCATCCCATTTGTACGACCAGCCCTTGCTTTTGCCAACTCCTTTCTCATGCGCCTCTTTGACTTTTAAGACAATTGATTTCTCTGGCAATTCTGAGTACGTATTTTTTATAAAAAAAGTATCGTGAAGATCTCTTACAGGATGGTCTTGCGCAGTAAATAGGGCGTCGAAGTTCCAGAATGAGCTGACAGTTTTAGATTCAGTCATCTCTGCAAAACCCATATCAAGCCAGATTCTTCTTGCTTTTTTTATTCCTTCATTGACAAAGTGCTTTCTTCCTCCGTAAATTCTTGGGACATCAGAGTAGAGGTCATACTTTCTGAATCTTTTATTTTTTGTCCATGAGCTTATTATTTCTGGAGTTAATTCTTCTATTAAATCTGATTTTATTTCCTTTCCTGCTATTTCCTTTCCTAGATTAGTTAACTCAAAGCTAATTTCGCTTTTTTCTTTTATTTCTATTATATCTTTTCTTCCCTTTAATTTCTCCAGAGCGTATTTTTGTTCTGAAGTAAGAGAATCTTCATCTAGAGGAAGATTTTCCAGAAACTTTTCTTCTAATGTCTTTTTAATTATCTCCTCTTTTGAGGCGTTTAATTGTATTTTTTCGTTTTTTATTATGATTAGAGCTTTGTTTTTTAGAACGCCTAGAGAAACTTTGAATTCGTTATCTGAAAGTTTAGAGAGTTTTTTTGCTTCTTCTATTGATATTGGGCTTTGTTTTTCCAGAAGAGTAAGTAAATTTCTTTCTGGGAGATGATTTTTTCTGTAATAAATGCCGTTTGTTCCCAAATTTATTGTCCTTCTTTTTGTTGTATGAACTACTACCATGTTTTTGTTTTCTAAGAAATGTAGCGCCCTAATTATGGATGTCTCATCAAGTTGTGTTCTTTCCTGTATTGTTTTTATGTCTTTATTCAAAAAAGGAATTATTTTTATCTCAAGGGGGGATAGAGAATCTATGACATTATCTAGGGCTTTGTGCTCTGGCATTTTAGTTAGAATGAGCGTGCAGTTATAAAGATTTCTTTTGGTACGGAAAACTGAATTATTGTTTTTGTAAGACAAACAATTATATATTACTTTATTTTTCTTCCTGTTATAATATGGCTCAACAAAGAGGTGGTGGAAAGAGAAATAATAGTCTGAAATTTGCGGTTGTAACTCTCTTTGTTGTTTTGAGTGTTTTATTATTCTTTGTCTTGGCATTTCTTAATTTTTATATAAAAGAAGAGCCTCTTTTGGCTCCTAAGGCGTGCGGCGGCACTGATCCTAATGCGCCGGATTATATAAGATGTTCTTGCGGTGATTTTGTTAGCAGAAGCTATACAATGGACCAGGACTTAAAGTGTGGAGTTTTGGAGAATGGGTTGGTTTTAGAAAATCTGGACAGCGCTATTCTTGACTGCAGGGGGCATAAAATAGAGGGAAATTATGCGAATAGCGGGATTGGGATTAATATAGGCCTCTCCCAATTTACTACAATACAAAATTGTATTGTTCGGGGCTGGAATGCTATGGGCATTACTTTTGGGAAATCTGCAGTTACTGCTATTCTTAATTCTGAAATAGCTTATAATAATCATTATGGAATCTTAGTTGGTCCTACTAGCAGGATGAATATTCCAGGGTATAATCTTATTGAAAATAATAATATACATCATAATACCTTGGGAGGAGTCATCCTTGACGAGAGCGTACGAGTTGAAATTGCTAATAATCAAATACATCATTCTCCACTTAACGGAATAGCAATGCTTTCGGTTATGGAAGATTTGAATCCTAATGATGGCTTAACCGGGAGACTTGATAAAGTAGCTTACGATAGTCACAATATACATAACAATGTGATTGATCATGTGAAAACTGGAATATATATGGATACTACTGGAAGCACTATTAGAAATAATAATATTCGGGATTCATATAACGGTCTTATTATTAAACCTTTAATCCCGCCTCCACTTGGTTCTGTTGCTCTTTCAGGGTCGGGGCTTTCTGAGAATAGCGTTTTGAATAATGACTTTCTTGATAACGATATAAACTTGGATTTTAAATTTTTGACTAGTGAAATAGCTGCGGGAAATTATCAGTATTTTAGAGATACTTTTGCTGGAAATATTGTTCAGGGAGAGGGAACGCGATGGGAATTTGCTCTTGATAGTGTTGTATTAAGCGGGTTAAATCTAAATAGTTTTGTGTGCGTCTCATGCAAAAATGTGGCAATCAGGGATTCTTCTATAAGGGATTTGATTTTGCTTGATTCGGAGAATATGATTGTTAATAATGTAATTTCTATTGGCGGGTCTTATGGGTTGTATTTTGTTTCTTTGAGAAATAGCCAGATAAGGATGAGTATTCAGAATGCTTTATTTTCCTCTTATGAAGACACTGGCTCTTTTAATGGTGGCAATTCTTTTGGGAATACTATTGTTTATGATAGGAATAATTGCGAGGACTTTGATAGTGATGGTTTTGATGATTGTGAGATTGGAGCGTTTAGTGATGATGGCGAAGCACTCTCTTGCGATAGCGGTGCGTGCGGGTTTGGATGCTCGCAGTATTGCTCAAACACATGTCTGCTTAGTGCTGCGAGATGGAATGTTCTTTCTGCAGGTGCGCTTCAAACAGTTAATTTAATTGTTGAGGGCAATGGATGTACTGGGGAGAGCATAGGGTTAAAGTTTTATGATTCTAATTCAAATTTAATTCCTGTTTTTGAACAGGGCGTATTTATTATGGTGGATCCTATGACTACTTACTCTTGGAATATTGCAGATGTTCTTGCTTATGACTATGACAACCTTCGTACAGGTGGAGTGTATTATTTTGAGGCATTTTTGAAGAATAATCCTTCTATTAAAGTCAGAAGTAATAATTTACAGGTTATTGGAACCAGCCAAATTGCTAATTATGACCAGGATGGTGATGGAATTCTTGATGCAAATGATAATTGCCCTTTTGTTTTTAATCCTAGTCAAGAGGATTTTGATGGTGATGGTATCGGCGATGTTTGTGATTTTCTACCGCAATGCTTGTTTACGAGCGCGCAATGGAGCTCGACAAATGCTATACATGGAGATCTTCTAGAATTGACTATTCAGGGATTGAACTGTGATGGTGAAAAAACTGAATTTGAGGTGTTTAAGGATGGAGCTGTTCCTGTTAAAGTTGCTGCAATGTCTGTTATGTTTGGAAGTAGTCAGGTAAGAGCTGCCTGGAGAGCTGACATTTCAACAGGAGGAGAGGGAGATTATTTCTTCAAGGCAAGATTAGCGAGTGATAGTTCAGTCAACAGAAATAGCGGAAAT